>NZ_VLJG01000034.1:0-151591 GCF_007829415.1 Aminobacter sp. J44
ACTCACCCGCCAGCCCCGCCTGGCGGGGGCATGAGGCCCTCTCGCCCCTTCATTATCTTCACTTCGTCAGGCGCCGGCAGCGCCCCTGCGCTCTGTCATCCCGCCCAAACGAAAAMCCCGCCAAAAAAATCGGCGGGTTTGTCAGTGGTCTGAAGGCAGCGAATTCGCTGCCTTTTTTCATTGATGCGGTGCGTTTCCGGCTTCAGTCGCCGTAGCCGTGCTTCGCCAGCCAGTCCTTCATGAACTTGATCTCGACTTCCTGAGTCGCAATCACATCCTCGGCGAGCTTGCGCACTTCCGGATCCTTGCCGTGCTCGAGCACGATGCGCGCCATCGCCACCGCGCCCTGGTGATGCGGGATCATGCTGCGCATGAAGTCGACGTCGGCGTCGCCCGTCATCTCGACGTCCATCGCATCATGCATTTGGCGGTTGGCCTCGTTGTAGGCTTTGGCTGCGGGGCTTTCTTCCGCTGCACCATGGGCAGCATGGCCGCCGTGCGCCGAATGGTCATGGCTCTGCGCGTGTGCTGAATTCATCCCCACGCAGGCGGCGATCGATGCCGAGATCAGCAGTGTTTTCAGTTTCGTCATTTGCCGCTCTTCCGAGCAATGCCCCCGCTGTGGTTATTCGGTCGAAACGGTGAAGCCTGCTTCATCCAGCGCCGGCAGGAATGCCGAGCGCGGAAGCTCTGTCGACACCTCGACCTTCTTGGTGGCGAGATCCGCCTTCACCTGCGCCGTCGGGTCGACCCGCTGGATCGCCTTGCTGACGCCGCGCACGCAACCTTCACAGGTCATGTTCTCGATATTGAACTGCATGATGAACTCCAGGTTCCATAATTTGGGCGGAGCATGGACCTTCCAACCTTGGGAAGGTCAACCCACTTTCTGCCCCTTGACCTTCCAATGGTTGGAACCCCCATCTAAGGGTGGACGTTAGCCAACGAGCGAGACGACACCATGAACGCGCCGCTGCAATCTACCACTTCACAAGGCAAGGCTCTTTCGCTGCCGATCGAAGGCATGACGTGCGCGTCCTGCGTCGGTCGCGTCGAAAAGGCGCTGAAGGCCGTGCCGGGCGTGACTGCCGCCAACGTCAATCTGGCGACCGAACGCGCCGACATCACCTATTCTGCCCCCTTCGACTATGAAGCACTCGTCGCGGCGGTCGAAAACGCCGGCTACGACGTGCCGAAGTCCGACCGCTCAATCGAGCTGGCGGTTGAAGGCATGACCTGCGCGTCTTGTGTTGGCCGTGTCGAGAAGGCGCTGGCGAAGGTTCCCGGTGTCGAGGCAGCGACAGTGAACCTGGCCACCGAGCGCGCGGTCGTCACCGGTAATGCCGACCTGAAAGAGCTGATCGCGGCGGTCGAAAATGCAGGCTACGACGCCCGCCCCATCGATCGCAGCGGCGAGGACGAGGAGCGGCAGGCAGAACGCAAGGAAGCCGAGGCTTCCCTGCTGCGGCGCGACCTCGCCATCGCTCTTGCGCTCACCATCCCCGTCTTCGTCCTGGAGATGGGCTCGCACACCTTCGATTTCGTGCACGACCTCGTCATGCGCACGATCGGCATGCAGGCGAGCTGGTATCTGCAGTTCGTACTCACCACGATCGTGCTCGTCTTCCCCGGCCGCCGCTTCTACACCAAGGGCCTGCCGGCACTGGCGCGGCTCGCGCCCGACATGAACTCGCTGGTAGCCGTCGGCACCCTCGCCGCCTACGGTTTCTCGCTGGTGGCGACCTTCGCCCCTGCCCTGCTGCCCGCCGGCACCGTCAACGTCTACTACGAGGCGGCAGCCGTCATCGTGACGCTGGTGCTGCTCGGCCGCTTCCTTGAGGCGCGCGCGAAGGGGCGCACCTCGCAGGCGATCCGCCGGCTGGTTCGGCTTCGCCCGCGTACCGCGCGCGTGCTGCGGGACGGGAAGCTCATCGAGATCCACGCGGCGAATGTTGCCCCCGGCGACATCATCGACCTACACCCTGGCGAACAGGTGCCAGTCGATGGCGAAGTTGTCGAAGGCAGCAGCTTCATCGACGAGTCGATGATTTCCGGCGAGCCGGTACCGGTCGAAAAGCAGCCCGGCAGCCGCGTGACCGGCGGCACGATCAACCAGACCGGCGCGCTGACCTTCCGCGCCACCGCCGTCGGCGGCGACACTGTGCTCGCCCAGATCATCCGGCTGGTCGAGGAAGCGCAGGGTTCCAAGCTGCCGATCCAGGCGCTGGTCGACCAGGTGACGATGTGGTTCGTCCCCGCCGTCATGGCGGCAGCAACGCTCACCTTCATCACCTGGCTGTTGTTTGGCCCGCAGCCGGCGCTCACCTTCGCGCTCGTCAATGCCGTAGCCGTGCTTATCATCGCCTGTCCGTGCGCGATGGGGCTTGCCACGCCCACTTCGATCATGGTCGGCACCGGCCGCGCAGCCGAGATGGGCGTGCTTTTCCGCAAGGGCGAGGCGCTGCAGCAGCTGAAGGACGTCAGGATCATCGCCTTCGACAAGACCGGCACGCTGACTGAAGGCAAGCCGCGCCTGACCGACCTTGAACTCGCCGGTGGCTTGGACCGTGGCAAGGTTCTTGCCATGGTCGCGGCTGTCGAGAAGCGCTCCGAGCACCCGATCGCCCGCGCCATCGTCGAGGCGGCAGAAGCCGAGCAATTGGCGATCCCGGAGATTGCGCGGTTCGAGAGCGTCACCGGCTACGGCGTCCATGCCGAGATCGACGGCACCGCCATCAACGTCGGCGCCGACCGCTACATGGCAAAGCTTGGCGTAGACATCACCGCCTTCGCCTCGACCGCCCAACGGCTCGGCCAAGAGGGCAAGAGCCCGCTCTACGCCGCGATCGGCGGCAAGGCTGCGGCGATCATCGCCGTTGCCGACGAGGTCAAGGAGCAGACGCCTGCCGCCATCGCGGCGCTGCACCGCGCCGGCCTCAAGGTCGCGATGATCAGCGGCGACAACCGCCGCACCGCCGAGGCCATCGCCCGCCGCCTCGGCATCGACGAGGTCGTCGCCGAAGTGCTGCCCGCGGGCAAGGTCGACACCATCCGCCGCCTGCGCAGCGAACATGGCGCACTCGCGTTCGTCGGCGACGGTATCAACGATGCGCCCGCGCTTGCCGAAGCCGATGTCGGCATCGCCGTCGGCACCGGCACGGATGTAGCCATGGAGGCAGCTGACGTCGTCCTGATGTCCGGCCAGCTGACGGGCGTTGCCCGCGCGGTGGCGATCTCGCAGGCGACAATCGGCAACATCCGTCAGAACCTGTTCTGGGCGTTTGCCTACAACGTCGCACTCATCCCCGTCGCTGCAGGCATCCTCTACCCGGCAGCCGGCATCCTGCTTTCGCCGGCGCTCGCGGCGGGCGCGATGGCGCTCTCCAGCGTGTTCGTCGTCGGCAATGCGCTGCGGCTTCGAACCTTCAATCCGGAGGTATGAAATGAACATCGGCCAGGCAGCAAAGGCATCGGGCGTCAGCGCCAAGATGATCCGCTACTACGAGCAGACCGGCCTGATCCCTCCCGCGGAAAGGACCGCGTCAGGCTACCGCGACTATTCGCAGAACGACGTCCACGTGCTGCGCTTCATTCGCCGCGCTCGCGACCTCGGCTTCTCGGTTGCGGAAATTCAGGGACTGCTGGGGCTCTGGCGCGACCGCAATCGCAAGAGCGCCGACGTCAAGCGCATCGCGCTCGACCACATTTCGGAACTGCGAAAGCGGATCGCGGAGATGGCGCAGATGGCGGCGACGCTCGAACATCTGGCGTCCTGCTGCTCGGGCGACCACCGCCCCGACTGCCCGATCCTCGCGGATCTTGAAAGCCCGGAGGGGCTGTCGGCCTCGGCGCCGCGGATCTCCCACGGCGCCGTGCACGGATAGTTTTAGCGCTTGAGGGACGCGGCCTCGCGGGCGAGCGCCGCGATCTCATCCCACTTGCCGCCCTTGACCAGCGCATCCGGCGCGATCCACGAGCCGCCGACGCAGACGACATTCGGCAGCGACAGGTACTCGGCCGCGTTCTTCGCGCTGATGCCGCCGGTCGGACAAAAGCGGATGCCGGCGAGCGGCGACGACAGCGCCTTGAGGAAACCGGCACCACCGGCCTGTTCCGCGGGGAAGAATTTCAGCAGCGAGTAGCCAGCCTGGCGAGCAGCTATGATCTCGCTCGGCGTGATCGCGCCCGGCAGCAGCGGCACCTCGCTTGCTGCCGCCGCCTCGATGAGCTGCGGTGTCAGGCCCGGGCTGACGATGAACTTCGCCCCCGCCTCGGCGGCCTGCGCAAAATGGTCCGCATCAAGAATGGTGCCGGCACCGACAATCGCTTCCGGCACCTCTGTAGCGGCGCGGCGGATCGCTTCGATGGCAGCCGGCGTGCGCAGGGTGATTTCGATGGCCGGCAAGCCGCCCTTGGCCAGCGCGCGCGCCAGCGGCACGGCATCCTCGGCACGGTCAATTTTCAGGACCGGAATGACCGGCTGGCCTTCCATCACCTTGAGAAGCGGTTCGGTCTTCTGTGCACCCTTCATCGGTCCTGCTCCAGATCAAGTTTCAATCGATTAGGTACAGCGCGTGTACCAGAGCCGGGCCCATGCTGTCCATGAGCCCGGCGTTCACGTTAGGATCTGCGGCCGAACAGCGCCGCGAAAAAACGGATGGTGCTGTCGAACAGGTCGGCCGGCCCGCGCGTCCGCGCCGTCCGGGTTTCCGCGCCAGCATTGAGTCCGAGATCAAAGCTCACCTTCTGGTAGATGGCATAGGCCGCTGCGAGCTTGGTGTCGTAGCGGTTGCGACGATAGGCGGGTCCGTTGTAGCCGCGGGCGAAGGCGGCCCAGTCGTGCGCCCTGAGCGCCTCGGCCAGCCCCGCCTTCTCGATATAGCGCGCCATCAGGCGAAGCTGTCCGGCAAGGCCTTCACGCGCTTCCTCGACCAGAGCGTCGACGGAAGGATAGCCGAGCCAGGCCCAGTGCGCGCCCATCACTTGCCCGACGCCCCACGAAGTCGATTCATACGCGGCCTTGCGGTCGATTTCAGCTGCCTGCCGCAGCATCTGCCAGCGTGCGGCTTGTGAGGCAGGATTGCGGATGACGCCGGCCTGCGGTGCGGCGAGCCCTTGCTTCCGCGCCCCCTCGCGCCCGTCGCCCGCTAGCCTGCGGTCGAAATAGTGTCCCTCGAAGCGGATCAGCGGCTCGGGCCTGCCTTCGACCAGCGCCTGAATACGCCCGCCGGATTCCACCTCCACGACAGCCGCAAGTGCCGCCGGTTCGACCTTGAGCGTGCGCGCCACTTCCGCAATCGTCAGCCTCTTTGTTTCGTTCAGCATCGCCAGGAACCTCCCTAAGTGGAGGCCTCAGTTTCGATAACGTCCCGGAGAGGTGGATAAGTGCGTCACCGAAACAGCTTGAAACCCCGCATGTGGCGGATTAATCGCGGCCCATGGAAAACAATGGTCCTTTTCGCGTAGCCGCCCTTTACCGCTTCACCTCGCTACCGCAGTTCACGGAGCTGCGTGCCCCGCTTGCCGAGTTCTGCGAAGCGCGCGGCATCAAGGGAACGCTGCTGCTGGCCCACGAAGGCATCAACGGCACCGTCGCCGGCACCTACGAGGCGATTGCCGAGCTGATCGACTATCTCAGCGCCATCAAGGAGCTCGAAGGCCTCGAGCTGAAGTACTCCCACGCGACCGAGATGCCGTTCCACCGCATGAAGGTGCGCCTGAAGCGCGAGATCGTCACCATGGGCGTCGACACGATCGACCCACTGCGCGATGCCGGCACCTATGTCGAGCCGCGCGAGTGGAACAAGCTGATCTCTGATCCAGACACCATCGTCATCGACACGCGCAACACCTACGAGACGGCAATCGGCATCTTCAAAGGCGCAATCGATCCCGAGACGCAGACCTTCACCGAGTTCCCGCGCTGGGCGCAGAACCGGCACAACGAGCTCAAGGGCCGCAAGGTCGCCATGTACTGCACCGGCGGCATTCGCTGCGAGAAGGCGACCGCCTACATGCGCTCGATCGGCATCGAGGAGGTCTACCACCTCAAAGGCGGCATCCTGAAGTATCTCGAGGAAGTCCCGCCGGAAGAGAGCCTGTGGGAAGGCGAGTGCTTCGTCTTCGACGAGCGCGTCTCGGTGAAGCACGGCCTTGAGGAAGGCGATGCGGAGCTGTGCCGCGCCTGCCGCCATCCGCTCCTGCCGGAAGACCTCAAGTCGCCGTACTATGAGGAAGGTGTCTCCTGCCATCGTTGCTACGATACGCGCACGGAGGAAGACCGGGCGCGCTACCGTGAGCGTCACCGGCAGGTGCTGCTGGCGCAAAAGCGCGGCAAGGGTCCCCATATCGGCAGCTGACGCAACTTCGGCGAGCTTTCCCCCCGTCATTGCAATGCCACATCGGCCTGCCTACTTTCGGACAGGTCGCCCCCTGGTGCGGCCTGACGCAAAGCCGAACAAGGAGGCAAGCATGCTCGACCCGAAGAAGCTTCTGGACGAACTTCTCGGCACCGCCGTACCGGGAACCGGTGCGACCGTGCGCGACAATGCAGGCAAGGCCGTGCAGATGGCAAAGGACAATCCGCTTGCAACGGGCGCGCTGGCCGCGGTGCTTCTCGGCACGAGGACCGGCCGCCAGATGTCGGGTTCGGCACTGAAGCTGGGCGGCCTCGCCGCCATAGCGGGCCTCGCCTACAAAGCCTACCAGAACTATTCGAACGGGAAGCAGCCGGGCGAACAGCCGGCAGCCACCGAACCTGAGCTCCTGCCACCGCCCGAAGGCACCCCCTTCAGCCCGGAACAGGCGCCGCAGGGCGAGAACGAGTTTGCGCTGGTGATCGTCCGCGCCATGATCGCGGCCGCCAGAGCCGATGGCCATATCGACGCCGAGGAACGCGCGAAGATCGCCGACCGCCTTCACCTTTCCGGCATTGGCGACGAGGCCGAGGCATTCCTGATGTCCGAGCTTGAGAAGCCGCTCGACCTCGACGCGATCGTTGCCGCAGCCAAGACCGACGCGCAGAAGGTCGAGCTCTACACCGCGTCGCGAATTGCGATTGACCCGGATACACGTGCCGAGCGCGGTTATCTAGACCTGCTCGCGGGCAGGCTGTCGCTACCGGACGCACTTGTCGAGCATATCGAGGAGACGGTGTCGGCGGTGAAAACCGAAGCCGCCGCTCCTGCCAACTCCCCCTGGTAAGAAGTGCGAATTTTTCTGGAAGCGTTAACCTTTCGTTAACCGATCAGGTCCACCCTGATTCTCAGACGATTTCGCTCTCCTCCTCCCAGGCGTAGTCGAACTAGGGCGGTCAGCAGACCGCCCTCTCTTTGTGGCAAAGCCGCTTGTCTTCCCCATCGTCATCTGCAAAGCACAGTCAGTTGCACTGGGAGAAGCATACATGTCTGAAAGCAAAGTCGCCCTCGTCACCGGAGCTGGCTCCGGCATCGGCAAAGCCGTCGCAACGACGCTGGTTGCCGCTGGATGGAACACGGTTTTCACTGGCCGCCGCCTCGACCGCCTGGAGGAAGCGGCGAAGGCAGCTGAATCAGCAGGCACGGCAAAGGCCGTCGCGATTGCCTGCGACGTCACCAAGGCCGATCAGGTCGATGAGCTGTTCGCCAAGATCGAGCAGCAGTTCGGCCGTCTCGACCTCCTCTTCAACAACGCCGGCATGGGCGCCAAGGGCGCTATGATCGACGAAATTCCGGTAGAGGTCTGGAAAGAGGTCGTCGACGTCAATCTCACCGGCTCGTTCCTGTGCGCGCGCGGCGCCTTCCGCATGATGCGCAACCAGAAGCCGCAGGGCGGGCGCATCATCAACAATGGCTCGATCTCGGCCCATGCGCCGCGTCCGGGCACGATTCCCTACACCGCGACCAAGCACGCCATTACTGGCCTGACGAAGACGCTCGCCCTCGACGGCCGCCCGTTCGACATCGCCTGCGGTCAGATCGACATCGGCAACGCCCTCACCGAACTCGCCGCACCAATGGCCTCCGGCGTGCCGCAGGCTGACGGGTCGATGCGCGCCGAGGCGGTGATGGATGTCCAGCACGTCGCGAACGCAGTTCTGCACATGGCGAGCCTGCCGCTCGACGCCAACGTGCTGTTCATGACGGTCATGGCAACGAAGATGCCCTTCGTCGGCCGCGGCTGACGCGCCGCAAGATCGCCTTCTCCCCGGCAACCGGGGAGAAGGCTTTCAGTTTCCTTCCTACTTCTGCAGGAATGCGCCGATCCGTTCGATGGCGCGCAGGATGTTCTCTTCTGAGTTCGCGTAAGAGACGCGGATGTAGCCCTCGCCGAGCACCCCGAAGTCCGGGCCGCCGATCAGCGCAACGCCCGCCTCGTCCAGCAGCGCATTGGCCAGCTGCTTCGCCTTCCAGCCGGTGCCCTTGATGTTCGGGAACGCGTAGAACGCGCCCTTCGGCGTAATGCAGGACACGCCGGGCAGGCTGTTCAGTCCCTCAACCACGATCTTGCGGCGGTTGTCGAACGCCCGCATCATCTTCTCGACATCGTCCTGTGGACCGTCGATCGCGGCAATGCCGGCAAACTGCGCTGGCGCGTTCACGCACGACCAGCAGTTGACCGCAAGCTTGCGGATCTTGTCGTAGAGCTGGTCGGGCCAGATCGACCAGCCCATGCGCCAGCCGGTCATCGCCCACGTCTTCGACCATCCGTTGAGGACGATGAGCCGATCGCGCACCTCCGGGAATTGCAGCAGCGAGACGTGTTTTTCGCCGTCATAGGTCATGACGTCATAGATCTCGTCGGACATGATCGCGACATGCGGATGTGCCTCGAGGCCCTTCACAAGCTTCTCGATTTCCTCACGTGGGGTCACACCGCCCGTCGGGTTGGCGGGCGAGTTTAGGATCAAAAGCCGCGTCTGCGGCGTGATCAGCGACAGCGTCTCCTCCGCCGAGAAGGCAAACCCGTTCTCTTCGCGGATCGGCACCGGCACCGGCTTTGCGCCCGTGAATTCGATCATTGAGCGGTAGATCGGGAAGCCCGGATCTGGATAAAGGATTTCCGTACCCGGCTGGCCGAACATAAGGATCGCCGCGAACATGGTCGGCTTGCCGCCCGGCAGGATCATCACATTCTCCGGCGAAACCTCGACGCCGGTCGTGCTCAGCGTCCGCCGCACCACCGCCTCGCGGGTGGCGAGGAGGCCCGTCGCCGGCGTGTAGCCGTGATGGCCGTCCTTCAGCGCCTTGATCGCCGCCTCGACGATATGTTCGGGCGTGCGGAAATCGGGCTGGCCGATGCCGAGGTTGATGATGTCCTTGCCGGACTGTGCAAGGGCCGTCGCCCGTGCAAGCACTGCAAACGCGTTTTCCTCCCCGATCCGGTCAAAGGCGTCTATGGTTTGGAGCATACGGCCATCCTCCCTGGTTCTAGGCTCATCCTCGGGCTTTGTGATGTTAGGCCACCCTTTGTCAATCTCGGAACACCGGACGCATGACTATGAGCCTCGAACATTGGACGCCCCGTGAACGTCCCTCTGCGGAACCGATGGAAGGCCGCTATGTCCGCCTGGAGAAGCTGGACGCGGCGCGTCACGGCGACCACCTGTTCGAGGCATCTTCCGCCGGGGATGCCGATGCGCGCTTTCGCTGGCTGTTCGAGACTCCGCCAGCCTCGCGCGCAGAATTCCAGCCGTGGCTCGACAAGGCCGCGGCTTCCGCGGATCCCTTCTTCTTCGCGGTGATCGACAAGGCGTCGGGCAAGGTCGCCGGCCGCCAGGCCTTCATGCGCATCGATACGGCCCACGGCGTCATCGAGATTGGCTCGATCCTCTGGAACCCGCCGCTGGCACGGCAGCCTGGCGCCACCGAGGCACTCTACCTTTTTGCCCGACACGCCTTCGAGGATCTCGGCTATCGCCGCTTCGAGTGGAAGTGCAACAACGACAACGAACCGTCCAAGCGCGCAGCACTCCGCTTCGGCTTCACCTACGAAGGCACCTTCCGCCAGCACATGGTCGCAAAGGGCAAGAACCGCGACACGGCCTGGTTCTCTATGATCGACAGCGAGTGGCCAACGCTCCGCGCTGCGTTCGAGGAGTGGCTTGACCCGTCGAACTTCGATAGTGAGGGTCGGCAGAGGAAGCGGCTGGAGGAGATTCGCGCCGCTATTGGCTGACGCCGCCTGCGCTCCCGGCGAGGCAGCGCGGCACAAGGCGCGATGCCTCGGGAGGGAGAGATCAGAATGGCAGGAAGGCTCAAGGGCAAGATCGCAGTCGTCACCGCTGCGGGACAAGGGATCGGGCGCGCAATCGCGGAAGCCTTCGTCAAGGAAGGCGCGACCGTCTACGCCACCGACATTGACCGCGCCAAGCTTGAGGGCCTTGCCCGTGCAAAGAAGGCGAAGCTCGACGTGACCTCGACCCGGGCAGTTGACGCCTACGCCGCGAAGGTCGGCCAGATCGACATCCTCTGCAATGTCGCCGGCTGGGTGCATCACGGCTCGGTGCTGGAATGTACCGAGGACGACTGGGACCGTTCCTTCGACGTGAACGTCAAGAGCATGCACCGTATGATCAGGGCATTCCTGCCCGGCATGCTGGAGCGAGCCAAGGCGAACGGCACATCCGGCTCGATCATCAACCTTTCTTCCGGCGCCTCTTCGATCAAAGGTATCGCCAACCGCTACGCCTACGGCGCATCGAAGGCCGCGGTCATCGGCCTGACCAAGTCGGTCGCCATCGATTTCGTCCGGCAGGGCATCCGCTGCAACGCGATCTGCCCCGGCACCGTCCGCTCGCCCTCGTGGGAGGAGCGCGTTGAGGATCTCGGCAAGAGTGTCGGCGGCAAGGACAAAGCGATGGAAATGTTTATCGCCCGCCAGCCAATGGGCCGCGTCGGTGAGGCATGGGAAATCGCCGCCCTTGCGGTATATCTCGCCAGTGACGAATCCGCCTTTACCACAGGCACTGCAATTCCCGTTGACGGAGGTTTGAGCGCCTGATGGACGCCAGCACCAAGAAGAACGCAATCGCCGCCGCCCTCGTCATGGGCGCATTCTGCTTGCTCGCATTTTTCCTGCCGAACATCGTCCTGTGGCTCGGCGGCTACTCGCCATGGCTCGGCGGCGCGGCAGCTTTCCTGTTCGTGGTAGCGTTCTTCGGTGTGTTCTGGCTGCGGGGGCGCAGCCGCCGCGGGAAATAAAATCTGAATTGGGGGAGTGAACAGATGCGTGTCCTGGTAACGGGCGCGGCCGGTATGATCGGCCGCAAGCTGACCGCGCGACTACTAAGCGAGCGGAAGATCGGGGACAGGCCGATAACCGAACTCGACCTGCAGGATGTCGTGCCGTTCGACGCCCCTGACGGCAATGGCATCAAGATCGCAACGCATGTGAGTGACCTGGCGGCTCCCGGCAGCGCAAGGGCGCTTGCCGCGCGCAGGCCAGACGTGGTGTTTCATCTCGCCGGTATCGTCTCCGGCCAGGCGGAGGCAGAGTTCGAGCTCGGCTACCACGTCAATCTAGACGGCACACGCGCCCTTTACGAAGCGATCCGCGAGGCGGGCAACGCACCGCGGGTTGTCTACACCTCATCGATCGCCGTCTATGGCGGCCCCTTCCCCGACATCATCCCGGACGAGTTCCACACTTCGCCGCTGTCGTCCTACGGCGCGCAGAAGGTGATGGGCGAGGCCCTGCTGCAGGACTACACTCGACGCGGTTTCCTCGACGGCATCGGCCTGCGCCTTCCCGGCATCACCGTCCGTCCCGGCAAGCCGAACAAGGCCGCCTCCGGTTTCTTCTCGAGCATCATCCGCGAGCCGCTTGCCGGCCTCCCGGCAGTCCTGCCCGTCCCGCGCTCGGTCGTCTGCACCCACGCAAGCCCCCGCGCGGCGGTCGGCTTCCTGATGCACGCGGCATCCCTCGACAGCGCAGCTGTCGGGCCGCACCGCAATTTGCCGCTGCCCGGCGCAGCGGTCACCGTCGGTGATCAGATCGAGGCGCTGGCGCGTGTCGCAGGCAGCGACGCAGTCCGTCTCATCCGGGAGGAGCATGACGAGGCGATCTGGGCGATGGTGAAGAACTGGCCGACGCGCTTCGAGGCACGGCGCTCGCGGGAGCTTGGCTTCAAGGCCGAAGACAGCTTCGACGAGATCATCCGCGCCTATATCGAGGACGACCTCAACGGGTAGAAACGAAAAGCGCGCGGAAGCCGGAGCTCCGCGCGTCTGTCGTTGAAGTGGGACCCGGCCGGACTATGCCTCGGCCTTCGCCTGAGCCTGAGGAGCCGTCTTCGGCGCCTCGAACCTCGGCCGCAGCCGGTCGATCGTGCTGAAGACCACGTCGCGCAGGTCATCGCGCTGCAGCGAGAAGGCGATATTGGCCTCAAGAAACCCTTCCGGCGAGCCGCAGTCGTAGGTCTCGCCGCGGAAGTGATAGCCGAACAGCGTCTGCTCCTTGCCGAGCTTCAGCATCGCGTCGGTCAGCTGGATCTCGCCGCCTGCGCCGCGCTCCTGATTCTCGAGGATGCGGAAGATCTCCGGCTGCAGGATGTAGCGGCCGTTGATGTAGAGGTTCGACGGTGCAGTGCCGGGCTTGGGCTTCTCGACCATCGCCGTGATTTCGAAGCCGGTGTGGATCGACGCGCCCTTGGCCACGATGCCGTACTTATGCGTTTCGTCCGGCGAACATTCCTGCACGCCGATGACGTTGTTGCCGGTCTTCTGGAACAGTTCGACCATGCCCTTCATGCAGCTCTCTTCCGAGCGCATGATCATGTCGGGCAGGAGTAGAGCGAACGGCTCGTCGCCAACGAGGTCACGCGCACACCATACGGCATGGCCGAGACCCAGCGGCTCCTGCTGGCGCGTAAAGCTGGTCTGGCCCGGAGCCGGCTGCATCGACCGCATGCGCTCCAGCTGATCCAGCTTTCCGCGCTGCTCCAGCGTATCGTACAGCTCGAACTGGACGTCGAAGTGGTCCTCGATCACCGCCTTGTTGCGGCCCGTGACGAAGATGAAATGCTCAATGCCGGCTTCCCGGGCTTCGTCCACGACATACTGGATGACCGGACGATCGACGACGGTCAGCATTTCCTTCGGCGTCGCCTTGGTGGCAGGAAGGAAACGCGTACCGAGTCCAGCAACGGGGAATACGGCCTTACGGACTTTTCTCATCGACTTTGATTACCCAATAGTTGCGCCGCATCAGCGGTCCTAAGTGACATTTTCACGCCTGGATTGAAAATTATTGAATAGATGGGAACGGGGGGACCCCTCCAAAATAGGTAACGCGTCGGAGGAGCCTTCGGTTGCATTCGCTAGGTAAGCGTTAGGGTAAACACTTTCCTAACCTCGATGGCAGATGAATGGGCCAGCCAAGCGAAAAGGAGGCACGGATGATCTCTCGCATGATGGCAAGCCGCTTCGTCAACACCGGCCGCGCGCTGTGTCTCGCGCTGTCGCTGAGCTTGCCTGCAACTGCTGCAATTGCTGACGCACAGTTCCAGCGTTGGGTAGGCCAGTTCCGCGCCACGGCACTGAATAGCGGCGTTTCCCGCAACGTGTTTGATCGCGCATTTGCTGGCATCACCGCCCCCGACCCCGAAGTTTTGCGACTCGCGACGAGTCAGCCGGAATTCACCGCGCCCGTCTGGCAATATTTTGACAATCAGGTCAACGAGCAGTCGGTTACGACCGGACGCCACATGGCGAAGCAGCACCGCCGCACGCTCGACGCGATCGAAAAGCGCTTCGGCGTCGACCGCCACATCCTGCTCGGCATCTGGTCGATCGAGTCGCGCTATGGCGAGGCGCTGGGCAATCCGCGCGTGATGCGCAACATCGTCTCGTCGCTGGCCACCCTCGCCTACGCCGACAAGCGCCGGCAGAAATACGCCACGCAGCAGCTGATCGCCGCCCTGAAGATCGCCCAGAACGGTGACGTGTCGATCAACCAGCTCACCGGCTCGTGGGCAGGCGCTATGGGACACACCCAATTCATCCCGACCAGCTACCAGGCTTGGGCCGTCGATTTCGACGGCAACGGCCGGCGCGACATCTGGAACTCGATCCCGGACGCGCTTGCCTCGGCAGCGAACCTTCTGAAGGACAATGGCTGGCGATCGGGCCAGACCTGGGGCTACGAGGTTGTGCTCCCGGCCGGCCGAAAGTTCCCGTCCGGGCGCATGACGCTTGCGCAGTGGCAGGCGATTGGTGTCGTGCGCGCCAACGGCAAGCCCTTCCCGCGCCCGAACGATCAGGCCGAGCTGAAGGTCCTCGACGGCCGGGATGGCCCCGCCTTCCTGGTCCTGCACAACTTCAACGTTCTCAAGCGCTATAACAGCTCCGACCGCTATGCACTGGCCGTTGCGCTGCTCGCCGACCAGATCGCCGGCTATCCGGCACCGACCCGTGACTGGAACCGGCCGTTCACGCGCCTGACCTTCGCCGAGACGCAGGAGTTGCAGAAGCGGCTCTCCGCGCACGGCTATTACAATGGCGAGATCGACGGGCGCATCGGTTCAGGCTCGCGCGACGCAATCAAGGCGATCCAGGGACGGCTGGGCATGCCGCAGGACGGCCACCCGAGCAAGGAACTGTTGACGCGGCTCAGAGGTCAGTAGAACCTGACCGCAGATGATCGGAGTGACGGGGCCTCTGTGCCCCGTCAATCGTCAGGAAGGTTGGCATGAAACTGCCCGTCGCAACGCTGCTGCTTTCGGTGCGCCTCCTCTGCATTCTGCTGGCGCTGTGCGCTATTCCCGTGGGCGAGGTCTCGTTTGTCGGTGCTGCACATGCGCAGGAACAGCGCCAGGGCGTCGGCCTGCTGCGCTTCCTGTTCCAGCGGCGTGAGCCGCCGCACCAGGAACGCGTCGCCCCGCCGACGCGCCAGCGCCGCGCGGCCGAACCGGCGAAGCGGCGCTCGACGCCCGCCGCGCCTCCCCCGGAACCCGTCATCGAGAAGGCCGAGAACGCGAAGCGCGTGCTCGTCGTTGGAGACTTCGTCGCATCGGGTCTCGCCTCCGGATTGGAGGCCGCCTTCGCACAGAACAAGGACGTCGCCGTGGTCGACAAGACCAATGGCTCCTCAGGCCTCGTTCGCAGCGACCACTATGACTGGCCCGGCAACATCGCTTCGGTGATCGATGCGACTACCCCCGCTGCCGTGGTCGTTATGATCGGCGCCAATGACCGCCAGCAGATGGTGGTCGGCGGAACCCGCGTCGAACCGCGCACGGATGATTGGACGGCCGAATATGAGCGGCGCGTCACGGCACTCGCGAAGGCCGTGCGCGACAAGGGCCTGCCGCTCTTGTGGGTCGGCAACCTGCCCTACAAGTCCCCGTCGATGACTTCGGATATGGTCGTCTTCAACGACATCTACCGTCGCATCGTCACCGACGCGGGCGGCGAGTACATCGACGTCTGGGATGGCTTTGTCGACGAGGCCGGCAATTTTGCCGCCGCGGGCCCCGACATCAACGGTCAGCCGGCGCAGCTGCGCTCGAGCGACGGCATCAACGTTACCCGACAGGGCCGCCGCAAGATCGCCTATTATCTGGAAAAGCCACTGGGCCGCCTGTTCGGCCTTGGCGGCGCGCAGCCCGAACCCGGTGTACTGCAGCCGGAAGGCGTGCTGCCGCCGGCCGCCGAGGACGGTACGCCGGCAGTGATCGACCGCACGCCACCAATGCCGATCGAGGATCTGGCGACGGAAGGTTCGGAGCTGTTGGGAGCGAGTTTCAAGCCGGGCATCGATGAAGCGAAGAGCGATGCCGACCGGCTGAGGCTGGAAGGAATTGGGCCCGCCCCCCGGAAGGGACGGGCCGATGATTTCTCGCTGCCGGAGGCGGCCGCAACCTCGAAGGAAACGACCTCCGCGCTGCCGCAGGCGCGCTAGCGCGGCAGGACGGTCGCGCCCATCAGGTCCTTGTCGATCGCGTGCGCTGCCTGGCGGCCTTCACGGATCGCCCACACCACCAGGGACTGGCCGCGGCGCACGTCGCCGGCAACGTACAGCTTGTCGATGTTGGTGCGGTAGTCGAGATCGTTCGCCGCGACGTTGGTCGAACGACGCGCATCCACCGTCAGGTTCAGCTTGCCGTCAAGTTCCTGCACCACGCCGCTCTTGATCGGACCGGCGAAACCGATGGAGATAAAGGCCAGGTCCGCCTTGATGACGAACTCGGTGCCCTCGATCGGCTTGCGCTTCTCGTCGACCTGGCAGCACTTCACGCCGGTGAGGTTGCCCTCGTCGTCGCCGACGAACTCGAGCGTCGCGACCTGGAACTCGCGCTTTGCACCTTCGGCCTGCGAGGAAGAGGTGCGCATCTTCGTCGCCCAGTACGGCCAGACGGTCAGCTTGTCTTCCTTCTCCGGCGGCTGCGGACGGATGTCGAGCTGCGTCACGCGAACCGCGCCCTGGCGGAACGCGGTGCCGACGCAGTCGGACGCGGTGTCGCCACCGCCGACAACCACGACGTGCTTGCCACCGGCCAGGATCGGCGCGGACGGCCACGCGACCGACTGGATGTCCTCGTTGCCGACACGGCGGTTCTGCTGGACGAGATAGGGCATCGCGTCATGGACGCCCTTGAACTCGACGCCCGGAATGCCGGCCGGACGCGGTGTTTCGGAGCCGCCGCAGTAGAGCACGGCATCGTACTCGGCGAGCAGCTCCTCGACCTTCTTGTCGACGCCGACATTGACGCCGCAGAAGAACGTGACGCCTTCGCCTTCCATCTGGCGGACGCGGGCGTCGATGTACTTCTTCTCCATCTTGAAGTCGGGAATGCCGTAGCGGAGCAGACCGCCCGGGCGCGACTCGCGCTCGTAGACGTGTACGTCATGGCCAGCGCGGCCGAGCTGCTGGGCAGCGGCCATGCCGGACGGACCGGAGCCAATGATAGCGACCTTCTTGCCGGTCTTCTCGGCAGCCGGCTGCGGCGCAAGATAGCCGGTCTCGTAAGCCTTGTCGGCGATTGCCTGCTCGACCGTCTTGATCGCGACCGGAATATCCTCGAGGTTCAGCGTGCACGCTTCCTCGCACGGGGCGGGGCAAACGCGGCCGGTGAACTCCGGGAAGTTGTTGGTCGAGTGCAGGTTGCGGATCGCCGCATCCCAGTTGCCGTTGTAGATCAGATCGTTCCAGTCGGGGATCTGGTTGTGGACAGGGCAGCCGGTCGGCCCGTGACAGAACGGAATGCCGCAATCCATGCAGCGCGCCGCCTGCTTCTCCACTTCCTGGTCCGACATGGGGAGCGTGAACTCCCGGTAGTGCCGAATGCGATCGGACGCCGGCTGGTACTTCTGCACCTGCCGGTCAATTTCGAGAAAACCCGTAACCTTGCCCATCTTGATACCTTGGACCTTGCGTTCGACCCTGCGCTTTCGTGGCGGCAGTCGGTCGTGCGTAGTTGTCAACCAGTGGCGGGACCAGTTCTCGGCCCCGCCGCGAAGGGTCGCTCGTTCGCAACCCCGACAATCAGCGCGGACGCGCCCCAGGTTTCAGAGACGGCGGTACGCCCATCGTGAAGATCTGCCCGATCATGCTGCGGCCGCTCCCGAACGAAGACGCTCCATTTCCAGCAGGGCGCGGCGGTACTCGACCGGCATCACCTTGCGGAACATCGGACGGTACTTCGCCCAATCGTCGAGAATTGCCTTGGCGCGGGTCGAACCGGTGTAGTGGAAGTGGTTCGAGATCAGCTGGACAAGGCGCTCCTCGTCGTGGCGGGTCATGTCATCCGACACGTCGACGCGGCCCATGTGGGCGATGTCACCGCCGTGGTGGTGCAGCTTCTCGAGCATGTCGTCCTCTTCGGGAACCGGCTCGAGTTCGACCATCGCCATGTTGCAGCGCTGGGCGAAGTCACCTTCCTCGTCGAGCACATAGGCCACGCCACCGGACATGCCAGCCGCGAAGTTGCGACCGGTCTTGCCGATGACGACGACGATGCCGCCCGTCATGTACTCGCAGCCGTGGTCACCCACGCCTTCGACGACAGCGATCGCACCCGAGTTACGGACGGCAAAACGCTCGCCGGCAACGCCGCGGAAGTAGCACTCGCCCTCTGTCGCACCGTAGAGCACGGTGTTGCCGACGATGATGGACTCTTCCGGCACGATCCGGGTGTTCTCCGGCGGACGGACAACGATCCGGCCGCCCGAAAGACCCTTGCCGACATAGTCGTTGCCGTCGCCGATCAGCTCGAACGAGATGCCGCGTGCAAGGAACGCACCGAACGACTGGCCGGCGGTGCCTGTGAGACGCACCGAAATGGTGTCGTCACGCAGGCCCTTGTGGCCGAAGCGCTTGGCAACCTCGCCCGAGAGCATCGCACCGGTCGAACGGTCGACGTTGCGGATCGGCAGGTCGATCTCGACCTTCTGGCGCGCCGTGAGCGCCGGCTGAGCCAGCTCGATCAGCTTGCGGTCGAGCACGTCCTCGATCGGGTGCTCCTGGCGCTTGGTCCAGTAAGTCTCTTCCTTCGGCGCCTGCGGCTTGAAGAACAGGCGGCTGAAGTCGAGGCCCTGGGCCTTCCAGTGATCGATGACGGCCTGCTTCTCGAGAATCTGAGACTCGCCAATGATCTCGTTCAGCGAACGGTAGCCCATCTGCGCGAGCAGCTCGCGTACTTCCTCTGCAACGAAGAAGAAGTAGTTGATGACGTGCTCGGGCGTGCCCTTGAAGCGCTTGCGCAGGACCGGGTCCTGGGTCGCAACGCCGACCGGGCAGGTGTTCAGATGGCACTTGCGCATCATCAGGCAGCCGGCTGCGATCAGCGGAGCCGTCGAGAAGCCGAACTCGTCGGCACCCAGCAGCGCACCCACGATCACGTCGCGACCGGTACGAAGACCACCGTCGACCTGCAGCGCGACGCGCGAGCGCAGGCCGTTCAGGACCAGCGTCTGGTGCGTCTCGGCAAGGCCGATTTCCCACGGGCTGCCGGCATGCTTGAGCGAGGTAAGCGGCGAAGCCCCGGTACCGCCGTCATAGCCGGAGATCGTGATGTGATCGGCGCGCGCCTTGGCGACGCCAGCCGCAACCGTGCCGACACCCACCTCCGACACCAGCTTGACCGACACGTCGGCCTGCGGGTTGACGTTCTTCAGGTCGAAGATCAGCTGCGCCAGGTCTTCGATCGAGTAGATGTCGTGGTGCGGCGGCGGCGAAATCAGGCCGACGCCCGGAGTCGAATGACGGGTCTTGGCGATGGTCGCGTCGACCTTGTGACCCGGGAGCTGACCGCCTTCGCCGGGCTTCGCACCTTGCGCGACCTTGATCTGCATCATGTCCGAGTTGACGAGGTACTCGGTCGTCACGCCGAAGCGGCCCGATGCAACCTGCTTGATTGCCGAACGCTCCGGATTCGGAGAACCGTCCGGCAGCGGCAGATAGCGATCCGGCTCCTCGCCGCCCTCGCCCGTGTTCGACTTGCCGCCGAGGCGGTTCATCGCAATTGCGAGGGTCGTGTGTGCCTCGCGGCTGATCGAGCCGAACGACATCGCACCGGTCGAGAAGCGCTTGACGATCTCCGAGGCCGGCTCGACTTCCTCGAGCGGCACCGGCTTGCGTCCCTCTTCCTCGGCAAGCTTGATGTGGAACAGGCCACGGATCTGCTTGGCGCGGGCGTTCTCGCCGTTGATCTGGGTCGAGAACTCCTTGAACGTCGACCACGAGTTCTTGCGAACAGCATGCTGAAGGCTTGCCACCGCATCCGGCGTCCACATGTGGGCTTCGCCACGCATGCGGTACTGGTATTCGCCGCCAACCTCGAGTGCGTGCGACAGCACCGGATCGTTGCCGAACGCGTCGCGATGACGGCGCACAGTCTCAGCCGCGAGGTGCTCGAGGCCAACGCCTTCAATCGTGGTGGCAGTGCCGGTGAAGAACTTGTCGACGAACTCCTTGGATAGGCCAACCGCATCGAAGATCTGCGCACCGCAATAGGACTGGTAGGTCGAGATGCCCATCTTGGACATGACCTTCAGGATGCCCTTGCCGATCGCCTTGATGTAGCGGGTGACGACTTCCTCAGCCTCGACTTCCGGCGGGAACTGGCCCTTCGCGTGCATGTCGAGCAGCGTGTCGAATGCAAGGTACGGGTTGATCGCCTCGGCGCCGAAGCCGGCCAGGCAGCAGAAGTGGTGCACTTCACGCGGCTCGCCCGACTCGACCACCAGGCCGACCGACGTGCGCAGACCCTTGCGGATCAGGTGATGGTGCACCGCAGCCGTCGCCAGCAGCGTCGGAATGTCGATGCGGTCCGGTCCGATCTGACGGTCGGACAGGATGATGATGTTGTAGCCACCGGCCACCGCGGCTTCCGCGCGCTCGCACAGACGCTCGATCGCCGCCGGCATGCCTTCGGCACCTTCGGTTGCCGAGTAGGTGATGTCGATCGTCTTGGTGTCGAAGCGGTCTTCGGTGTGGCCGATCGAACGGATCTTCTCGAGGTCGGCGTTCGTCAGGATCGGCTGGCGAACTTCCAGACGCTTGCGGCGCGACGTGCCGACAAGGTCGAAGATGTTCGGGCGCGGTCCGATGAACGAGACCAGGCTCATCACCAGCTCCTCGCGGATCGGGTCGATCGGCGGGTTGGTGACCTGTGCGAAGTTCTGCTTGAAGTAGTCGTAGAGCAGCTTCGGCTTGTCCGACATCGCCGCGATCGGCGTATCGGTGCCCATCGAGCCCACGGCTTCCTGTGCGGTCGTCGCCATCGGCGACATCAGGAACTTCAGGTCTTCCTGCGTGTAGCCGAATGCCTGCTGGCGATCGAGGAGCGAGACGTCCTTGCGCAGCTCGCGCGGTGCTACCGGCTTCAGTTCCTCCAGGATGA
The DNA here is from genome assembly GCF_007829415.1 of Aminobacter sp. J44. NCBI lineage: Bacteria > Pseudomonadati > Pseudomonadota > Alphaproteobacteria > Hyphomicrobiales > Phyllobacteriaceae > Aminobacter > Aminobacter sp. J44. Next base: position 20,822 of record NZ_VLJG01000034.1, read on the forward strand.
GCTGGGTATTCTTCAGCCACTGCGCGTAGGGGTGCTTGCCCGCGATCTCCGACTTGATCTCGTCATCGGAGATGATGCGGCCCTGCTCAAGGTCAATGAGCAGCATGCGGCCGGGCTGCAGGCGCCACTTCTTGACGATCTTCTCTTCCGGAACGGTGAAGGCACCGGCTTCCGACGCCATGATGACGCGGTCATCGTCGGTGACGACATAGCGGGCCGGACGCAGGCCGTTGCGGTCGAGCGTCGCGCCGATCTGCTTGCCGTCCGTGAAGGCAACGGCAGCCGGACCGTCCCACGGCTCCATCAGTGCCGCATGATACTCGTAGAACGCCTTGCGATCGGCAGACATGGTCTTATTGCCGGCCCAGGCCTCCGGGATCAGCATCATCATCGCGTGCGCCAGCGAGTAGCCGCCCTGGTATAGGAACTCCAGCGCGTTGTCGAAGCACGCGGTGTCCGACTGCCCCTCGTAGGAGATCGGCCACAGCTTCGAGATATCGTTGCCGAACAGCTCGGAGTCGACGGAAGCCTGGCGCGCAGCCATCCAGTTGACGTTGCCGCGCAGCGTGTTGATCTCGCCATTATGCGCAACCATGCGGTACGGGTGCGCCAGCTTCCACGACGGGAAGGTGTTGGTCGAGAAGCGCTGGTGGACGAGGATCAGCGCGCTCTCAAAGCGCGGGTCCGACAGGTCCTTGTAGTAGGCGCCGACCTGGTAGGCGAGGAACATGCCCTTGTAGACGATCGTGCGCGAGGACAGCGAGACCGTGTAGGCACCTTCGTCGCGCTCGCCAGCCTCGGCAAACAGACGTGCCGAGATGACCTTGCGCAGGATGAAAAGACGACGCTCGAACTCTTCCTGAGTTGCAACGCTCGCGCCGCGTTCGATGAACACCTGACGGTGCACCGGCTCGCTGGCTGCGATGTCAGGCGCTTTGGAGAGCGACGAGTTGTCGACCGGGACGTCACGGAAGCCGAGCAGCGTCTGGCCTTCCTGAGCGACGACCTCGGCAATGATCTCTTCAACGCGAGCGCGCGCAGCATCGTCGCGCGGCATGAAAATATGGCCGATGGCATAATAGCCAACTTCCGGCAGGGTGACGCCCTGCTTGGCCATTTCCTCGCGGAAGAAGCGATCTGGAATCTGGACGAGTACGCCGGCACCGTCACCCATAAGGGGGTCCGCGCCAACTGCGCCTCGATGAGTCAGGTTCTCGAGCATTGCAAGCCCGTCCCTGACGATCTGGTGCGATTTCGCACCTTTCATATTGGCTATGAATCCGACGCCGCAGGCATCATGTTCTTTTTTGGAGTTGTAGAGGCCGCGCAGCTCAGCTTCCGTTTTGGTAGCCGCCTTCGTCTGCGCGGCTTCCACTCGTGCGGGCGTCACATATGGCATGGTCTGCGTCATGGACCTCTTTACTCCCTATAGATCCCCGTTGTTGGGGTATTCGTCTTTCCGGTTAGCGCAACGCGGCTAGTTCGGCATGGTCGCCGGGTATCTCTCGCGACGAGGCTCGCGAACCCTCACCGGCCATCATACGCGATACCGGCGTGTCGCGGCATGCTAAATAAGACAGCAGTGCTGTCCTAAATTCCCTATGCCATAAGCAGTTTACCCGCACAAGACGGAAACGTAGCAAATCACGGTAGTTTGCGTAACTTTGTTGCACAGGGCGACCACAACCCGCACTTTTCTGTTCGCGCTTGCGGCGTAGAACCGCCTCCGTCACAGTCCCGGCGGATTCGAGAACCTGGAAAACCAGAAATGTTTTTTGCATCAGACAATTGGGCGGGTGCCCACCCCGCGATTTCGGAGAACCTGAGCCGTCATGCAGGCGGTTTTACGAGCGCCTACGGCACCAGTGAACTCGACAAGGCGGTAGAAAAAACCTTCTGCGAGATCTTCGAACGCGAGGTCGCGGTCTTTTTTGTCGCAACCGGCACCGCGGCCAATTCGCTTTCGGCAGCCGCTTTCGCACGCCCCGGCGGCATCATGCTCGCCTACCGCGATGCCCACATGATCACCGACGAAGGCGGCGCACCCGAATTCCTGACCGGCGGCGTGCGTATGGCTGGCGTCGATGGGCCCGACGGAAAGATCGATCCCGACGCGCTTGCAGCCGCAATCCGCCGCTACTCGCCAGGCTCGGTTCACAGCGGCCAGGTGGCCGGCATCTCCGTCACCCAGGCGACCGAAATCGGCACCGTATATTCGCTGGCCGAGCTCGATGCGATCGGCGCGATCGCGCGCGAGAACAAACTCCCGGTCCACATGGACGGCGCCCGATTCGCGAATGCGCTGGTCTCGCTTGGAACCACCCCCGCCGAGATGACCTGGAAGCGCGGCATCGACGTCGTCTCCTTCGGCGGCACCAAGAACGGCTGCTGGTGCGCCGAGGCTGTCGTCTTCATGAATCCGGAGCAGGTTCGCGACTTCCCCTATATCCGCAAGCGCTCCGCGCAGCTCTTCTCCAAGTCGCGCTTCATCGCCGCGCAGTTCGAGGCTTACCTGAAGGACGGCGTCTGGCTCGACAGCGCCCGTCATGCGAATGCGACGGCTAAGCGTCTGGCAGATCGCATCGCCAGCTCGAAAAACGCGCGGCTTGGCTGGAGCGTCGATGCCAACGAGCTGTTCCCCATCATCCGCAACGAGACGGTGAAGAAACTGCAGGAAGCCGGCGCCGCCTTCTATCCCTGGCCGACACCGGCTCACCTCTCGGCCCAGGTTGGACCCGACGAGTCGCTGGCACGCCTCGTCACCAGCTTCGCGACCACCGAGGAAGAGATCGACCGTTTCGCCGACCTGCTCGGCTGACAAACGAAGGCGGCGCCCGATGGGCGCCGCCAGTGCTTTCCCTCAAGTCCTGAGGCAGCGGATTAGGCCGCTTTCGCCTCGATCTGACGGGTAGTCGCCGGTGCGGCAGCAATCGGGATGCGGCGCGGCTTCATCTCCTCGGGGATGTTGCGCTTGAGGTCGATGTGCAGCAGGCCGTTCTTGAGCTCGGCGCCGATCACCTCCACGTGGTCGGCAAGCTGGAAGCGACGCTCAAAGGCGCGCGAAGCGATGCCGCGATGGAGATATTCGGCCTTTTCGTTCTGCTCCTCGGTCTTCTCGCCCTTCACCGTCAGCACGTTGCGGTGGGCCTCGATCGACAGATCATCCTCCGAGAAGCCGGCAACGGCCATGGAGATGCGATAGGCATCTTCGGCAGTGCGCTCGATGTTGTAGGGCGGATAGCTCTGGCCGCTATCGGGCTGACCAAGGGAATCGAGCATCGTGAAGAGGCGATCAAACCCGACGGTCGAGCGGTACAGCGGCGAAAAATCAACGTGACGCATGGTTCTGTTCTCCTGTTGAGCAACAAGTTTCGCGTTTGGCGGGCTGGAATCCATTTGAGGCACTTCCGGTTGGCCAGCGGCCCCGTCATCGGCGACCGCACCCAACATTTGGGAACCGCAAAACGGCCTTTCAAGACCCCGCAAAGGCTTGATGAACGGCGGATGAACCGCTGCTTCGGACAGCGTTCAGGAAGGCCGATGTAACCTTTACCCAGCATCGAACAAGCGGCCTCCTCCCCCTCCCCCCAGGGGCCGCCTACGAGGCGGGCCGGATGCATCGTCCCTTCCATCCGGTTCGCGAGAAGGCCGGAAGTTGCGAAAGCTCTTCCGGCCTCCCCCCGCCTCTCGGGCGGCAAAGAAATCCCTTTGCAATTCGCGGTGCCGCTTCCTATCACGAAGCATGCAATTCTCGCGCGGGACGGAAACGCACGCCATGGACGGAAGCCTGTTCGAGACGCCGGACAATCCTGTGCCCGGCGGGGCGGTCAGCGGCATGCTGACCATGCCGGACGGCAAGCGCATCCGCTATGCTCGCTTTCCCGCGACGGGCCGGCCGTTGCTCGGCACCGTCGTCATCGTTCCCGGTCGCAACGACTTCATCGAGAAATATTTCGAGACGATCCGCGACCTTGGCGCGCGCGGCTTCGGCGCGGCCATCTTCGATCTGCGCGGCCAGGGCGGTTCCGACCGCCTGCTGCACGATCCCAACCGAGGTTTCATCGCCGACTTCCAGGACTATGCCAACGACCTCGGGCCGTTCTTCGACGATGTCGTTCTGCCTGATTGCCGCGGTCCCTACTATCTGCTGGCGCATTCGACCGGCGCGCTGGTGTCGCTGCTCGCCACCCGGCACCTCTACAACCGTGTCGAACGGATGGTGCTGCTGGCGCCGCTGCTCGGCTTTCCCGGCCAGTCCTACACCATGCGCAAAGCCGCGCCGATCTCGAGCTTCCTGCACGCAATCGGCCTTGGTTCAATGTACGTGCACGGCGGCAAGCCCAACGGCGTGCCCCCCTTTGCAGGCAACCCGCTCACCAGCGATCCACAGCGCTACAAACGCAATGCCGAGATTGCCACCACCCACCCGGCGCTATGCATCGGCGGCGTGACGGCGACATGGGTGCGCGCGGCAGGCGAAGCCATCACCCGCGTCAATGATCCGGAATTCCTGGCGCGCATCCGCATCCCGATGCTGCTCGTAGGCGCAGGCGACGACACCGTCGTCAGCACCCCTGCCATCGAGGAATACGCTCGCAAGCTGCGCACCGGTTCGCTGGTGGTGGTCGACGGTGCGCGGCACGAGCTGCTGCAGGAAGCCGACGTCTTCCGCGAGCAGGTGCTCGCCGCCTTCGACGCCTTCATCCCTGGCAGCGAATGATCCTCAGCCGTTGAGGATCTTCATTGCCGCTTCGTGCAGTTCGGGCGTCGCCGCCGCGACGATGTCGCCCGCAGCCTCGGCCGGGCCGCCATCCCAGGTGGTGATGACACCACCCGCCCGCTCGATGATCGGCACCAGCGCCATGATGTCGTAGGTCTGCAGCGACGTCTCGACGACGAGGTCGATCGAGCCCGACGCCAGCATGACATAGGCGTAGCAGTCGGTGCCGTATCGCGCGAGCTTCACCGAACGCTCGAGCTGGTCGTAGACCTCGCTGCGGCGCTCCTTGAACATGCGCGGCGTGGTCGTGCACATCATGGCTTCAGCCAGGGTCTTCGTCGGCCGGGTCTTGAGCTGCCGGTCGCCACCTGGGCCGCTGTACTGGCTCGAGGTTTCGTCAGCCCAGAACAGCTCGCCTGTAAACGGCTGCGACATCATGCCGGCAACCGCGTCGCCATTGTCGGTAAGGCCGACCAGAGTGCCCCACAGCGGAATGCCGGAGATGAACGAGCGCGTGCCGTCGATCGGATCAATCACCCACTGGTAGCGCGCCGTTTCGTTCTCGCGGCCGAACTCCTCGCCGATGATGCCGTGGTCAGGGAACGCCTCGCGGATCAGCGCGCGGATCGCCTGCTCCGCGTCGCGGTCGGCTTCCGTGACCGGATCGAAGCCGCCAGCTAGCTTGTTGGCCGAGACAAGCCCCGCTTGCCGGAAACGCGGCAGTGTCTGCGCGGCAGCGGCCGCGGCGATACGGTGCATGAAGTCGGCTTCGATTCTCATTTGCATCTCCCGGCTAGGCTGTCTGCCTGTTGCACAAAATTCAGTCGAACGGCAACATCAGCTTGACATTTGTGCAACGCACAATAACTTTGGTGACGGACAAGTTTCTTGTCTGAGCCCTTTTTGGGGCGTTTCCTCCCTAGACTTGGACCGCCGAGCGCAAGCGACGCGGTCCTTTTTCTAGCTTCCCCATCAAATGTTTGGCTTATTCGGCGGCGAGCGGCAGGCCCTGCAGCTCATGGTCCGGAACGGACATGATGTCGGCGCAGAACCGCGAGAGGTCGGCAACGAGCGCGTCGAACCCCGCTGAGCGCTCCAGCGTCTTCTCGTTCATGTAGAGGCCGCGGTTGATCTCGATTTGCAGCGCATGCAGCCCCTTGGCCGGGCGGCCGTAGTGCTCGGTGATGAAGCCACCGGCATAAGGCTTGTTGTGCGCGACGCGGTAACCCATGCCCGACAGGATCTCGATCGCAGCACTCGAAAGCCCCGGCGCGCACGCAACACCGAAGCGATCACCAATGATGAAATCGGGCCGGATGCCGCCGTCAGGCACGCGCACGCTCGCCGGCATCGAGTGGCAGTCGATCAGCACGCCGAAGCCGAATCGGGCGTGGGTCGTCGTCAAAAGCTGCTTCAGCTGCGCATGGTAGGGTTTGTAAACGCCCTCGATCCGCGCGATTGCCTCGGAGAGCGGCATTTTCTCCACGTAGATATCCTGCCCCTCGCCCACGAGACGCGGGATCGTGCCGAGGCCTCCTGCGACACGCGCCGAGCGCGTGTTGGCATGGCCGGGCAGCGGCTCGCTGAACATGCGCGGGTCGAGTTCCCACGGCTCGCGATTGGCGTCGAGCCAGGCGCGGGGAAAGTTGGCGACGAGCAGCGGCGCACCGAGCTCGACCACGCTTGCGAACAGCTCGTCGACGAAGCAGTCTTCGGAGCGCCGGATGGCAACTGGATCCAGCTTGCTCATCGCCAGGAACCGCGGCGGATAGTAGCGCCCGCTGTGGGGCGAGTTGAATACGAACGGCACTCGTTGTTCGGCGGGTGCCCGCACCGCGAAGGGAGGAATGAAGCCGAAATCGAGAGAGACGCTCATGTTGCGGTGCAATGTCCTGGCGCGGAATGTCCGCAAACCCTGCCATTTGCTGGGCTTTCTGTCCAGATTGACACGCGTCGCAGGCGGCCGGGGCATTCACTTGATCTTTACAGAAGGGGCCTCATATACGCCTTTAATCTGGTGTTCGGCGGATGCTGGACAGGGGACTGACTGATTCGGACGGGCTACATGGCAAGAATTTTGCTCGCGGAAGACGACAACGACATGCGCCGCTTCCTGGTCAAGGCACTGGAAAGGGCGGGCCACGACGTCAGTGACTTTGACAACGGCGCGAGCGCTTACGAGCGCCTGCGCGAAGAACCTTTTTCATTGCTTCTCACCGACATCGTGATGCCGGAGATGGACGGGATCGAACTCGCCCGCCGCGCCACGGAAATCGACCCCGACCTCAAGGTGATGTTCATCACTGGCTTTGCGGCGGTTGCGCTCAATCCCGATTCGAAGGCCCCGCGCGACGCGAAGGTCCTGTCGAAGCCTTTCCACCTGCGTGAGCTCGTCACCGAGGTGGAAAAGATGCTGCATGCGGCTTGAGCCTGAGGAAACCGTCAAAGAACGTTTTTTCCTCTATTGACGACGGCGTTCACGTGTGGTGTATGCGCCCTCGTCGGATGGGCGTGTAGCTCAGCGGGAGAGCACTACGTTGACATCGTAGGGGTCACAGGTTCAATCCCTGTCACGCCCACCATCCTTCAAGAAAACCAAGTTTCTGATTCTGCGTCGCTTTCGGCGAGCATCGTTGCCGTGCGCCTCCTACCGTGCGTGCGCGTCGGGATGTCATCGCCCCCACCTGTTCAACTCAGTGATAAAACGAAAAAACCGGCTTGCGGGAAACGGCGGAGCGGGCTACACGCCCACTCGCTGGATGTTTCGGCACCCGGGCGTGTAGCTCAGCGGGAGAGCACTACGTTGACATCGTAGGGGTCACAGGTTCAATCCCTGTCACGCCCACCATTCCCTTCCCAGAACGAAAAGCCTAGCAGCACCGCTGCCATCGTTTCCCTCCGCATTTTCTCATCGCAACACCGCGAAAACGGTCGCCTCACTTCCCCTCAGGAACATGCTTGCCCGTGGCGCGTTTCCGGGAAAATCCAATCCTTCCTGGAGGGCATTCCGCTATGGCTACGACAGTTCTCACCGACAAGGACGCGATCCGCGACTGGGCAGCCGCCCGGATGGGATTCCCGGCCATAGTCGACACGTCCGTGGAAACGGGCACGCAGCCGATGCTGCGAATCGTCTTCGACCAGGCGGCCTATCAGGATCAGGACCGGCCCGAGCGGCCGCAGAACGCCGGCGGCATCGAGCTCGTCGAATGGGACGATTGGATGAAGATCTTCGAGGAGAGCGGGCTTGAGATGATCGTGAACGAGGACGTTCCCGGCCGGCGCGACAATTATTACGAGCTGGTGCGGCGCGGCGAGGAATGACGAGCCGCTAAGCCCAAAAACGAAAAGAGCAGCAGAGCCTGAAGAGGCCCGCTGCTCTTTCTTTTGACTGGCCGCGATCAGGAGATCCAGCCGGCTTCCTTCTGGCGCTTGTAGGCGACCATCGAGTTGCGCATCAGCATCGCAACGGTTACCGGCCCGACGCCGCCCGGAACCGGCGTGATCCAGCCGGCAACTTCCTTCACCGCATCCGTGTCGACGTCACCAACGATGCGGACGCTGCCGTCGGCATCGGTGACCTGGTTGATGCCGATGTCGATGACCGCCGCGCCCGGCTTGATCATGTCGGGGCCGATCAGGTGCGGCTTGCCGACCGCAACGACCACCKCATCCGCGCGGCGCGAGTGCATCGCCACTGACCGCGTCATGTGGTGGCAGACGGTCACTGTCGCCCCTTCCGCCGTCAGCATCAGCGCCGCCGGCTTGCCGACAATCTCCGAGTGGCCGATCATCACGACCTCGAGCCCCTTGAGCTCCAGTCCCGTCGAGCGCAGCAGCTCGACCGACGCGGCGGCCGTGCACGGCGCCAGCGCTATGTCGCTGTAGACGATGTTGCCGATCGACGCCGGGTTCATGCCCTCGACGTCCTTGAGCGGGTGAATGGCCGACTGCAGCGAACGCACGTTGATGTGCGCCGGAACGGGACGCTGCAGGATGATGCCGAGCACATCGGCGCTGTCATTGAGCGACTGGATGCGCTTCTTGCACTCTTCCTGCGTGATCTCGGACGGCCACACCTGCTCGTCGAACGGAATGGCGACCTTTGCTGCCGCCCGTGCCTGGTTGCGCACATAGACGGCGACCTCCGGCGTCGGGCCGATGCAGACCGACACCAGCTTGCCCACCGGCGGGTTTGCGGCGGCGACCTGCTCTGCCACTTCGGCAAGGATACGCGTCTGCACGGCCTTGCCCTCGATCAGTCGATGGTCGCGGAATTTTGGCTCCGTCGTGCTCTTGTCGGACAAGCGATCTTCCTTCCGTTTTTCCATCTCGGGCAGCATCCGGAAGCGTGCCCTTCGGTTATGCGGACCATATAGCGGGCTCCAGGGGCTGTATACAATCACGATCGCGACGTGCTGCAACTGGCATGCGCCAAAACTTCGTCTATAGATTGCAGCCGTCGCAACGCGACTACTTGGGGGAGTTATGCAATATCAGGAAACGACGTCCGTCTCGTGGTTCGGACGCATCAAGAATTCGGCCGTCGGGGCGCTCGTCGGTTTCTTCGCCATCATCGCCATGATCTGCCTGCTGTTCTGGAACGAAGGCCGCGCCGTGACCACTGCGCGGTCGCTCGAGGAAGGCGCAGGCATCGTCATCTCGGTCGACGCGAACAGCATCGATCCGGCGAACGAAGGCAAGCTTGTCCACGTCACCGGTCGGGTCGTCACCAATGACAAGCCGTCTGATCCCGACTTCGGTATCACGGTCACCACGCTGCAGTTGCTGCGCAGCGTCGAAATGTACCAATGGATCGAAGAGACCAGCAGCGAGTCGACAACCTCGCTTGGCGGCAGCGAGGAGATCACCACAACTTATTCCTACAGCACCGGCTGGTCGGAGCAGGAGCATGACTCCTCCAACTTCAGGTATCCGCAGGGCCGCGACAACCCGCCGATGGAAATCCGCCGCGGCTATTTCCCGGTCGAGAACGCCTCGATCGGTGAATTCCGGCTGAGCAGCAGCGTCATTGCCATGATCGACAACCAGGAGCCGCTCAAGCTCCCGGAAAGCAATGAGGAAGCGATCCAAGACGTCTTCGGCACGGCCAAGCGCGTCCATATAGTCAATGGCAATATCTATCTTGGCAACGACCCGCAGAACCCGCAGGTCGGCGACTACCGCGTGTCCTACCGAGTCGTGCCGATTGGCCCAGCCAGCGTGATCGGCCGGCAGACCGGCAATGGCTTCACCGAATACCAAACGGTTGCAGGCGACAGGCTGCTTCTGGTCAACGACGGCGTGCTCACCGCCGAGCAGATGTTCAAGGACGCCGAACGCGACAATGCGATCCTCACCTGGGTGCTGCGCGCGGCCGGCGTCTTCTTCCTCGTCGTCGGCTTCTCGATGGTGCTGGGGCTGCTCGGCGTCATCGCCGACGTGATCCCGTTCCTTGGCTCGATCGTCCGTCTCGGCACCGGCCTCGTTGCCTGGTGCCTCGGCACGCTCGTCGGCACCCTGACCATCGCCGTCGCCTGGTTCTGGTACCGCCCACTGGTGTCGCTGGCGGTCATCATCGTTGGCGTGGCGATCTCCTGGTACTTCGGCCAGCGCGCGAAGAAGAAGGCAGGCGTGACAACCGCAGCCGCCTGACCCTCACGAGGCCCAGACACAAAAAAGGCGGGGCACCCGGTCGGGCGCCCCGCCTTTTTGTGGGTTACGAAGCTCGGCTTAGAGCTTGCCGTCCATCGACTGGCGATACAGCGCGAGCGCGGCTTCCTTTGTCAGCTTGACCGGGTTGCCGCCGGAGGTCGGGTCAACGATCGCCATTTCGGCGAGCAGGTCGAGACGCGCGTCATCCGGCGCGAAGTCCTTGATGAACTCGCCCAGCGTGTGCGGGACGTTGAGGTCCTTGCGCAGCTTGAGGATCGCGGCGGCAAAGCCGTCGAAGCCGCCCTCGATGCCGAGATAGGCGGCAAGGCGGTTGATGCGGTCCTCGACGGCCGGGCGGTTGAACGCCAGCACGTAAGGCATGAACACGGCGTTGGTCATGCCGTGGTGGGTGTCATACAGCGCGCCAATCGGGTGCGACAGGGCGTGAATCGCGCCGAGGCCCTTCTGGAACGCGGTCGCGCCCATCGCGGCGGCCGACATCATGTGTGCGCGTGCTTCAAGGTCGTTGCCGTTGGCAGCGGCCTTCGCGAGGTTCTCGAACACAAGGCGGATGCCCTCGACGGCAACGCCGTCAGCCATCGGGTGATAGCCCGGCGCGCAGTAGGCCTCGAGGCAGTGGGCCAGCGCGTCCATGCCGGTGCCGATGGTGATGAACGGCGGCATGCCAGCGGTCAGCTCCGCATCGGCGATAACGATCGCGGGCATCATCTTCGGATGGAAGATGACCTTCTTGGTGTGGCTTGCCTCGTGGGTCAGCACGCCAGCGCGGCCGACTTCTGAACCGGTGCCTGCCGTGGTCGGGACGGCGACGATCGGCGCGATCTTCGATGCATCGGCGCGGGTCCACCAGTCGCCGATGTCCTCGAAGTCCCAGACCGGACGGCTCTGGTGTGCCTGGAAGGCGATCAGCTTGCCGAGGTCGAGGGCAGAGCCGCCGCCGAAGGCGATGACGCCGTCATGCTTGCCGCTCTTGAAGACCTCGATGCCGGCATAGAGGTTAGACTCGACCGGGTTCGGCTTGACGTCAGAGAACACGCCATGCGGAACGCCCGCCTCGGTCAGTAGCTTCAGCGTCGAAGCAACGACCGGCAGTTTCGCCAGGCCCGGGTCGGTCACGAACAGCGGGTTGGAAATGCCGACTTCCTTCAGCACCTCCGGCAGTTCCTTAATGCGACCGGCGCCGAAGCGAACGGTGGTCGGGTAGTTCCATTTGGAAACGAGATTGGTCATTTTTTCAGTATTCCGAAGTTTCAGATCGCTTCGCGCAGGTGGTAGCTCTTCGGGCGCGTCAGGTTGTGGTAGCCCACGACGCCCATCGCACCGCCCTTGCCGGTATCCTTGACGCCGGTCCAGACGAGACCCGGATCGACATAGTCGCAGCGGTTCATGAAGACCGTGCCGGTCTCGATGCGGTCGCCGATCGCAGCCGCATGCTCGGTGTCGGTGGTCCAGACGGAAGCGGTGAGGCCATACGGGCTGTCATTCATCAGCGCGATGGCTTCCTCGTCATTGCGCACCTTCATGATGCCGACGATTGGGCCGAACGACTCTTCGCGCATGACGCTCATCTGGTGGTCGACGTTGGTCAGCACTTCCGGAGCGATGTACGGGGAGCCCGCAACGTCGTTTTCCACCTTCATGTTGATGTGCGCGACCGCGCCCTTGCGCAGGGCTTCGGCCTTCTGCTCGCGGATCAGGTCCGCAAAGCGGGCCTGCGCCATGGGGCCCATCGTGGTCGCCTGGTCGAGCGGGCTGCCGACGACGTAGTTCTTCGTCTCGGCAATGAAGCCCTCGACGAACTCGTCATAGACCTTTTCGTGCACGTAGACGCGCTCGATGCCGCAGCAGCACTGGCCGCTGTTGTAGAACGCACCGTCGACGAGGTTGGCAATGGCGTGGTCGAGCTTCGCATCCGGCAGGACGTATGCTGGGTCCTTGCCGCCAAGCTCGAGGCCGAGCGAGGTGAAGGTGCCCGCAGCAGCCTTCTCGATGGCGCGGCCGCCGCCGACGGAGCCGGTGAAGTTGCAGTGGTCAACCTTGCCCGAACCAAGCAGCTTCTCGGTCTGGGCGTGGCTCATGACGAGGTTGGTGAACAGGCCTTTCGGCAGGCCCGCCTTGTCGAATGCCTGCTGGAGACGCTCCCCGACCAGCAGCGTCTGCGCCGCATGCTTGAGGATGACGGCATTGCCCGCCATCAGGGCCGGAACGATCGAATTGATCGCCGTCAGATACGGATAGTTCCACGGCGCGATCGTGAAGACGATGCCGAGCGGCGCGCGCTTCAGGTAGCGGCGGAAACCCGGGCGGTCCTCAGGGATGTACGGTGCGAGAGCCTTCTCGGCGATCTCGACCATATAGCGGGTGCGCTCTTCGACGCCGCCCTTCTCGCCGCCGTAGCGAACCGGACGGCCCATCTGCCAAGCCAGCTCCGGAACGATCTCGTCGTTCATCGACAGCAGCGCCTCGAGGAAGGCGAGCAGGTACTTGCCGCGCTCGGCGATCGAGACGTTGGCCCAATCGGCCTGTGCGGCGCGAGCGCGCGAGATCGCCGCCTCGATTGCCGCATCCTCGGCCACCGGGCGCTCGATGTAGATCGAGCCGTCGACGGGAGATATGAGTTTGACCGTTTCGGCCATGATTACCTCGTCAGTATAGTCGGATTTAGTAGCGCTCGAAGCCGCGGTGCAGCTCCCAGTCGGTGATGCGGCGGTCGTATTCCATCTGCTCCCAGCGGGCAGTGTGGACATAGTGCTCGATCACGTCATCGCCAAAGGCCTCGCGGAGCATCTTCGAATTCTCGAGCGTCTCGATAGCATGGCGGAGCGTACGTGGCACCTCCGGAAGTTCGCTTGCCTGGTATGCGTCACCGACAAAGGGCTCCTGGAGCGTCAGATTTTCGTCGATGCCGGCAAGGCCCGCTGCGATCAGCGCGGCGAAGGCGAGATACGGGTTCAGGTCGGCGCCACCGATGCGGCACTCCATGCGGATGCCCTTGGTGCCCATGCCGCACAGGCGGAAGCCCGCCGTGCGGTTGTCCTCGCTCCACATCACCTTGGTCGGCGCGAACGTGCCTGCCTGGAAGCGCTTGTAGGAGTTGATGTAGGGGGCCAGGAACCAGGTGAAGTCCTTGGCATATTTCAGCTGGCCGGCAGCCCACTGCTGGCCGAGCTCGCTCAGCGTCCACTTCGCGTTCTTGTCGAAGAACAGCGGTGTCTTGCCGTCGGCGCTCCACAGCGAGTTGTGGATATGGGTCGAATTGCCGGCGAGGTCATAGTTGTACTTCGCCATGAAGGTGATCGCCTTGCCTTCGGCATGGGCGATTTCCTTGGCGCCGTTCTTCAGAACGACGTGACGGTCGGCCATCTCGAGAGCTTCGGCATAGCGCACGTTGATCTCTTCCTGGCCCGGACCCCACTCGCCCTTCGAGTTCTCGACCGGAATGCCCGCCGCGTCCATCTCGTTGCGCAGGCGGCGCATGAAGTACTCTTCCTTCGAGGTCAGGCCGATCAGGTAGTCCTCGATGTAGGGCGAGTGCGTCTTGAGGTTGCGGAAGCCCTTTTCGCGCGCGGTCTCATAGGACTCGTCGAGCAGGTAGAACTCGAGCTCCGACGCGAAGTAGGCCATGTAGCCGCGTTCCTTCAGGCGCTCGACCTGGCGGCGCAGCATGGCGCGCGGCGAATGCGGCAGATCCTTGTGGTGATGGTGATCCTGGATGTCGCACAGGATCAGCGCGGTCTTTTCGAGCCAGGGAAGCACGCGGATCGTGTTCATGTCGGGCTTCAGCACGAAGTCGCCGTAGCCCTGTGCCCAGCTCGCGGCCTTGTAGCCCGGCACCGGCTCCATATCGATGTCGTCGGCGAGCAGGTAGCTGCAGGCGTGGGTTTCTTCGTAGGCAGATTCGACAAAGAATTTCGCCAGGAAGCGCTTGCCGATCAGACGCCCCTGCATGTCGACGGCTGCGCCGAGCACGGTATCGATCTGCCCGTCCGCCACGAGCTGCTTCAACTGGTCGAAGGAAATATTGCCTGCCATCATCTACTCCGCTGTGTTCCCCAATTCGGCCTGAGCCTCATCCAGCCCTTTTCGACCGCCAGCTGGATCTGCACCACTCTTTCCAATCTGTAATGAATGGTACGGGATCAACCGGATTGCGCTGTTGTGGATGATTTCATACACTTCCAGCACCTTTGTCAAACCTGTTGTCGGATGGCTCTGTGATGAACATCGGCATCGCCGAACTGATTGCCGAGCGTATGGATAGCTTGCCTGCGGGCGAGCGTCGAGCCGCGCAGGTTTTGATCGCCAATTATCCGATGACCGGCCTGAAAACCGTCGCGGAGTTTTCCGCCCAGGCCGGCGTTTCCTCGCCGACCATCCTGCGCCTCGTCTCGCGCCTCGGCTTCCAGAACTATGCCGAATTCCAAGCGCGCCTGCAGGACGAACTCGCTGCGCAGCTGCAGTCGCCGCTATCGCGGGCAACGCAGGGCGCTCCTGACGATGACGCCCCACCTTTTCTCGCCGCCGTCATCCAGAACCTGCACGAGACCTACCGCCATTTCTCCGAAAAGCAGATGGCGGCCATCGTACGCACACTGACCAACACCCGCGGCAAGGTGTTCCTCATCGGCGGCCGCTTCACTGATCCGCTGGCCGCCTACATGGCCTCGCACCTCGCCATCATCCGCCCTGGCGTGCTGCACCTAACCGGCCAGGAGAGCAACTGGCGCGACCGGCTGCTTGACATGGGCAAGAACGACGTCGTCGTCATCTTTGACATCCGCCGCTACCAGGAGAGTCTGCTTCGACTTGCCGAAGCCGCCAACAAGCGCGGCACGCAGGTCGTGCTCTTCACCGATCAGTGGCTGTCGCCCGTTACGCGCTTCGCGCGCCATGTCGTCGCCGGCCGCACCGCGGTGCCATCGGCCTGGGATTCCAGCGCATCCCTCTTCGTCGTTGCGGAAATGCTGATCGCCGAGATCACCCGGCGGCTGGAAAACGAGAGCGCCCAACGCATCCGGGAAATGGAAAACCTGCGCGGCGGCTAGGCTGCCTCTCGGTCAACTTACCGATATTTAATGAACTTCCTGATGCATTAGGCCCCGAGTGTTGGCATAACATTGCCATGAGGGACGCGCCGTGCCCGCAAGAGTGCGGTGGAGCGCCCGTTTTTGCATGTCGGGTGGTTGCCAGGCACCTCAGGAACCACGCCAAGCCCGGAGTATCGCATGTCGTTTTGGAAGCAACTGGCATCAGCGTTGGTCGTCCTCGCAGTTGCCGCTGGGTTGTGGGTGAAATTCTATCCGGGCTCGAACGAAGTTCTGGCGCGTTGGGGACTGGACTGGGCCGTCGCGGCGGTTCCCGGCGGCGCTCCCGCCGCTGCGCCGGCAGCAGCTCCTGGAGCGGGCGGCGGTGGCTTCGGCCAGCCCGCGCTGGTGATCGCGTCGCAGATCGAGACCGGCACCATTAACGACCGCCTCGTTGCCATCGGTTCCGGCCGCGCGCTCAACTCCGTTTCCGTCACGCCCTTCTCGTCGGGCCGCCTGACCGAGTTCTTGGTCGAGTCCGGCTCGCAGGTGCAGGCAGGCGACGTGATCGCCCGCCTCGACAGCGAAGTGGAAGAGATCGCGGTCGAACGCGCCCGAATTGCCCTCCAGGACGCCGAGGCGCGCCTTGAGCGCGTCCGCAACCTCCGCGCTTCGAACACGGCCACCGCCGTGCAGGTCACGGATGCCGAGCGCGACGTCAGCAACGCGAAGCTCGAGCTGCAGAACGCCGAAGTGACCCTGAAGCGCCGCGCCATTACGGCGCCGATCTCCGGCACGGTTGGCATCCTGCCGGTCTCTGCTGGCAACTACGTGACGACGCAGACCGTCATCGCCACCATCGAGGACCGCTCGCACCTCGTCGTCGACTTCTGGGTGCCGGAGCGCTTCGCCGGCATGATCTCGGTCGGCCAGACGGTTACC
Organism: Aminobacter sp. J44; assembly: GCF_007829415.1. NCBI lineage: Bacteria > Pseudomonadati > Pseudomonadota > Alphaproteobacteria > Hyphomicrobiales > Phyllobacteriaceae > Aminobacter > Aminobacter sp. J44. The sequence continues at coordinate 37,184 of NZ_VLJG01000034.1, forward strand.
GCCACCTCGCTTGCCCGTGCCGGCGAGACCTATGAAGGCACCATCACCGCCCTCGACAACCGCATCGACCCGGCAAGCCGTACCTTGCACGTGCAGGCCCGCCTGCCCAACGACAACGACCGCCTCGCGGCCGGCATGTCGTTCGAGGTGACGATGCGCTTCCCGGGCGAGAGCTATCCTTCGGTCGATCCGCTGGCGATCCAGTGGAGCACCGATGGCGCCTACATCTGGGTGCTCGACGACGAGCGCAAGGCGCGCCGCGTGAACGTCAGGGTCGTCCAGCGCAACACCGACAGCGTCCTCATCTCCGGCGACATCGGCGATGCCGAGCGCGTCGTCACGCAGGGCATCCACGCGGTTCGCGAGGGCGCGGTCGTCCGGGTCGTGGGAGATCCGCAGGAAAGCCGGCCGCAGGCGTCGCTTTCCGTCAGCCATTCGTAAGCGGGAGGCACGCGCATGAAACGTATCGCTTCCGCTGAAAGCGGGATGACGGCGCTCTTCGTGCGCCGCCCCGTCCTTGCCTTCGTTCTCAACACGCTGATCGCCGTTGCCGGCCTTGCCGCGCTCTACGCCGTCGAGGTCCGCGAGCTGCCGGACGTCGACCGCCCGGTCATCACCGTCACCACCACCTATACGGGCGCATCCGCCGAGACAATCGACCGCGAGATCACCTCGGAGATCGAAGGCGCGGTTGCCCGCGTCTCCGGCGTGAAGTCGATCTCCTCGACCTCATCCTTCGGCCGCAGCCGCGTCACTGTCGAGTTCAAGGACGGCGTTGATCTCAACGTCGCCGCCTCGGACATGCGCGACGCCGTCAGCCAGGTGCAGAACAACCTTCCCGACGACGCCGAGATCCCGCGCGTCGTGACGGCCGACGCGGATTCGGAAGCCGTCGTCCGTCTCGCTGTCACCTCGAGCACGATGAGCGTGCACGATATGACCGTTCTGGTCGAGGACCAGCTGGTCGACGCCTTTTCGGCAATCGACGGCGTTGCCGACGTGCAGGTCTATGGAGGCCGCGACAAGATCTTCCGTGTCGACATCGACCAATCGCGCCTTGCCAGCCTCGGCCTGACTGTCGCGGACATCCGCAATGCCCTTTCGTCGATGTCGTTCGACACGCCGGCGGGCTCGCTGACCAGCAGCACGCAGGACCTTATTGTCCGCGCCACCGCGCCGGTGCAGACGCCCGAGGACTTCGAGAACATCTTCATCAAGGGCAACATCCGCTTGCGCGATGTCGCCACCGTCACGCTTGGCGGCGACGTCGGCGAGTCGCAGCTGCGCGCCAACGGCCAGACCGGCATTGGCATGGGCATTCTGCGCCAGGCGCAGTCCAACACGCTGCAGATATCGGAAGACGTTCACAAGACCATCGAACGCATTCGCCCCACCCTGCCCGAAGGCGTCGACATCTTCGCCACGGGTGACGAGGCCGTGTTCATCAATGGCGCCATCCACGAGGTCGAGATCGCGCTCGGCATCTCGGTCACGGTGGTGCTGCTGATCATCTTCCTGTTCCTGCTCGATATCCGCGCGACACTCATCCCTGCTTTCGCGCTGCCGATCGCGCTGATCGGTTCGGTCGCCTTCGTCTGGATCGCCGGCTTTTCGATGAACATCCTGACGCTGCTGGCCTTCGTGCTGGCGACGGGCCTCGTCGTCGACGACGCGATTGTCGTGCTCGAAAACATCGTGCGCCGCCGCAACGAGGGCCTTGGCCCGCGCGCCGCCGCGGTGCTCGGCACCCAGGAAGTGTTCTTCGCCGTGGTGGCAACGACCGCGACGCTGGTCGCGGTTTTCGTGCCCCTCTCCTTCCTGCCCGGCCAGACCGGTGGCCTGTTCCGCGAGTTCGGCTTCGTGCTGGCGGTCTCGGTGATCTTGTCGGCGGTGGTGGCGCTGTCGCTCTGCCCGATGCTTGCCTCGCGCATGCTGAGCAGCGGCAATATCGAGCATCATCATGGCGGGATCCTTGGCACCATCGGCGGCGTGCTCAGCACGATCTACCGCAATACGCTGCGTGCCGCGCTCAACGCGCCCCTCGTCGTGGTGCTGATCGCGGCGCTGTTTGCCGGCTTTGCCACCGCCATCTTCCCGACCATCCGCAACGAACTGACCCCGGCTGAAGACCGCTCGGCGGCCTTCCTGCGCGTGACCGCACCGCAGGGCGTCTCGCTCGACTACTTTGCGCAGCAGATGCGCAACATCGAGACGCTGATCCAGCCGCTACGCGATTCCGGCGAGATCGCCTCGACCTTTGCCATCGCGGGCTCGGGCGGCAACCAGAACTCCGGCTTCATGGTGATGACGCTGTCGCCGTGGGAGAAGCGCTCCCGCACGCAGCAGCAGATCCTCGCTGATGTCGTTTCGCGCGTCGAAAACCTGCCCGGCGTGCGCGCCTTCGCGTTCCAGCCGAACAGCCTTGGCATCCGCGGCGCCGGCAGCGGCCTGCAGTTCGCCATCGTCGGCAACAACTATGCGGAGCTGAACGAGGCCGCGCAGAAGGTCGTGGCCGACCTGTCGGACGACCGCCGCTTCCGCCAGCCGCGCCTGTCACAAGAGCCGACGCAGCCGCAGCTTTCCGTCCAGATCAACCGCGACCGCGCCTCGGACCTCGGCATCGAGATCAACGGCCTCGATGCGGCGATCCAGGCAATGCTGGACGGCCGCAAGATCGGCTCGGTCTTCATCGACGACCGCTCCTATGACGTGAAGCTGCTGTCGACCACGAACCCGATCAACGACCCGACTGACCTCGAGAACATCTATCTGCGCACGCAGGATGGCCGCTTCGTGCCGATGTCGACCATCGCGACGGTCCGGGAAGAGGCGGTTGCACCGGCGCTCGCCCGCGAGCAGCAGATGCGCTCCGTCGGCATCACCACGGCGCTCGCGCCGGACGTTGCACTCGGCACGGCCTACGCCGCCGCGCAGGAGATCGCCGCGAAGCACTTGCCCGCCGGCAGCCGCATCGTGCCGCTCGCCGAAGCAGCGACGCTCGGCGAGACCCAGGGCAACATGATGACTGTGTTCGGCTTCGCCATCGTCATCATCCTGCTGGTGCTTGCCGCTCAGTTCGAGAGCTTCGTCTCGGCCGCTATCATCATGGCGACCGTGCCGCTTGGCCTTGCCTGCGCCGTGTTCGCGCTGCTTCTCACCGGCACCAGCCTCAACGTCTACAGCCAGATCGGCCTCGTGCTGCTCGTTGGCATCATGGCGAAGAATGGCATCCTGATCGTCGAATTCGCCAACCAGCTGCGCGACCGCGGCCTCAATGTCCGCGACGCGATCGAGCAGGCATCCAACATCCGCCTGCGCCCGGTCGTGATGACGATGCTCTGCACCATCGTCGGCGGCCTCCCGCTGATCCTCGCCAGTGGCGCGGGCGCGGAAGCGCGCATTTCGCTCGGCTGGGTCATCGTCGGCGGCCTTGGCCTGTCGACCATCTCGACGCTGTATCTGACGCCGGTCGTCTACCTCCTCCTCGGCCGCTTCGTCACGCCGAAGGTCGAGGAAGAAAAGCGCCTGGTGCGGGAGCTCGAGCAAGCCGAAAAGGCCGAACTCGGCGCAGCGCCGCAGCCGGCGGAGTAGGTTCTGCATCGCGGGGCTGCGGCCCTGCACCCGGCGGCGGGTGTTTGCCTTGGCTCCCCACTCCCTGCCTTCACTCTATGAGCCCCCTCCGGCGCTTCGCGCCACCTCCCCCTTAAATGGGGGAGGATCAGGGTGATGGTGGCAGATCACATACGAGGATGACACTTAGCCCGATCATCGGCTCAGATGTGGCGCTACGCTTTTGAAAGCCTCAACCTGAGGATCCTCCCCTGCGAAGCGGGGGAGGTGCCGCCGAAGGCGGCGGAGGGGGCTGCCGGGGCTAAGCGGGACAAGATGAGACGCAGGTTGGCAGGACGCCCCCCGCTCAAAAGCTCTCTGAGTCTCCCGCTCCCCCTCAAATCCCCCGCTGCGTGTACTTCCTCAACTCCTGCCGCGCGATCTGGCGGCGGTGCACCGCGTCAGGGCCGTCGACCAGCCGCAGCGTGCGCAAGTGCGTCCACAGCCTTGCCAGTGGCGTGTCCTGAGAAATGCCCTGCGCACCGAACATCTGCACCGCCTCGTCGGCGACCTTCAGTGCCACTCGGGGTGCCACGACCTTGATCTTGCTGATCCAGGGTGCTGCCGCCTTGCGGTCGCCCTGGTCCATCATCCACGCCGCCTTGAGGCAGAGCAGCCGCGCCATCTCGATCTCCATCCGGCACTCGGCGATGACGTCGTAATTACCGCCGAGCTCGGCGAGCGGCTTGCCGAAGGCTTCGCGCCCCAGCGCCCGCTTACACATCAGTTCCAGCGCCATCTCGGCCTGGCCGATAGCGCGCATGCAGTGGTGGATGCGACCGGGACCCAGCCGCCCCTGCGCAACCTCGAAGCCCCGGCCCTCGCCGAGGATCAGGTTCTCGGCCGGCACGCGGACGTTCTCGAAGCGGATGTGCATGTGGCCGTGCGGCGCGTCATCGTCGCCATAGACCATCATCGCGCGCAGCTTGGTGATGCCGGGCGTGTCGGCGGGCACCAGGATCATCGAATGCTGCTCGTGCTTCGACCGGTCGGGGTTCGGCGTATGCACCATGACAATGTAGATGGCGCAGCGCGGGTCCCCTGCCCCGGATGACCACCACTTCTCACCGTTGAGGACGTAAGAGTCGCCGTCGCGCTCGCAGCGCATCGAAATGTTGGTGGCGTCCGACGAGGCAACGTCCGGCTCGGTCATCAGGTAAGCCGAGCGGATCTTGCCCTCGAGCAGCGGCTCCAGCCAGCGCTTCTTGTGCTCATCGCTACAGTAGCGCTCAAGCACTTCCATGTTGCCGGTGTCCGGCGCGGAACAGTTGAAGACCTCGGCGCCGAGATGCGCCTTGCCCATTTCCTCGGCGAGATAGGCGTATTCGACCGTCGTCAAACCAAGACCGCGCTCGGAGTCGGTCAGCCAGAAGTTCCAGAGGCCACGCTCGCGCGCCTTGGCCTTCAGCCCTTCCAGAATCTCCGTCTGCCGCGGCGTGTAGCTCCAGCGGTCGCCGTTTCGGCCCACCTCTGCGAGAAACTCGGCGTCAAGCGGCATGATTTCCTCGCGCACCATGCGCGCGACCTGTTCGTGGATCGGCTTCAGCCGTTCCGTCATGCCAAGGTTCATCTCAGCGCTTGCCGGCATTCATGTCCTCCTCCTCGGGTCCCTTGAGAGACATCCGCCGTCCATACTAGGCAAAGTTTCGCCAAACGCGACCGTATAACAGGAGGCCAGCACCGGATGACTTTGCGCGCACAACCCGGTAATTGTGCCATGCGCGACCGCCCATCGGCTGCTTCGAGATTTCAGGGAATTAGCTTCGCATGAACACTAGCAATCGCGAGCCCGTCACGCTTGAGGACGCGAAGAACGCGGTCGGACAGGAAATCGGCGTCTCGCCCTGGCGTGTCGTCTCGCAGGAAATGATCAACCAGTTCGCCGACGCGACCGACGACCATCAGTTCATCCACGTCGATCCGGAACGCGCCGCAAGCGAGACGCCGTTCGGCGGTACCATCGCGCACGGCTTCCTGACGCTCTCCCTGCTCTCGACGCTCGCCTACGAGACGATCCCGCCGATCGAGGGCGCCGGCATCGGCGTCAACTACGGCTTTGAATCGATCCGCTTCATGTCGCCGGTGAAATCCGGGGCGCGCATCCGCGCCCGCTTCAAGCTGGCCGAACTGATCGCCCGCCCATCGGGCTGGATGCATCTCAATTATGACGTTACCGTCGAGGTCGAGGGCTCGAAGAAGCCGGCGCTCACCGCGCGCTGGCTGACGCTCGCGGCCATGGACAAAAAGGAAGCGACTGCTTGAACGATCCTAACGCGCTCGATCCCAAGACACTAGCGCCTTATCTCGAGGCGCATGTGGACGAGTTTCGGGCGCTTCGGTCGATCCGCAAGTTCGACACCGGCCAGTCCAATCCCACCTATCTGATCGAGGCCGAGAGCGGCCGCTACGTCCTGCGGGCCAAGCCCGCGGGCGAGCTTTTGAAATCCGCGCACCAGGTCGACCGGGAATACCGGCTGATGAAGGCGCTGGAAGGAAGCCGTGTGCCGGTGCCGCGGATGTTCCACCTGTCCGACGAAGGCTCGCCTATCGGGCGCATGTTCTACGTCATGGAGTTCGTCGAGGGCCGCATCTTCTGGGACCCTGCCCTCCCCGAGCTCGGCAATGGCGAGCGCGCCGCCATCTACGACGCGATGAACGAGGTGCTGGCGGCGCTGCACGACCTCGACTTCGAGGCGGTCGGACTCGGCGACTTCGGCAAGCCCGGCAGCTACTTTGCCCGCCAGCTCACGCGCTGGACCGGCCAGTACCGCGCGACCGAAACCCATGTCATCGACGACATGGACAAGCTGATCGCCTGGCTTGAGGAACAGCAGATCGAGGACGACGGCCGCGTCTCGCTGGTCCATGGCGACTACCGCCTCGACAACATGATCTTCGTGCAGAACGAGCCGCGCGTCGCCGCCGTGCTCGACTGGGAGCTGTCGACACTTGGCCATCCGTTCGCCGACATCGCTTATCAGTGCATGCAATGGCGGTTGCCGAACGAGTCGTCGTTCCGCGGCCTTGGTGGCATCGACCGCAAGGCGCTCGGCATCCCGAGCGAGGAGGAATATGTCGAGCGCTACTGCGCCCGTCGCGGCCTTGCCGGCATCGACAACTGGACCTTCTGCCTCGCCTTCTCCTTCTTCCGCCTCGCCGCTATCTGCCAGGGCGTCTACAAGCGCGCGCTCGATGGCAACGCGTCGAATCCGGAAAAGGCAAAGCGATATGGCGAGGCCGTCCCGCTCCTGGCACGGCTCGCGGTCGAGGCGATTAGCGAGGCCTGATCAGGCGAGGGATTCGATCAGTCGCCGCAGCTCGCCGAGGTGGTCGATCTGCCGGTAGCGCGGGTGATGCTCCGGCGCCTCGATGTGCTCCAGCACCCAGGTCAGCTCGTGCGGGACGTAGACGCCCCAGCTACCTGCCTCGATGGCCGGCGCGACGTCGGACTTCAGCGAATTGCCGACCATCATCGCCCGCTCCGGCCCGTCACCGTAACGGTCGAATACGCGGTTGTAGGTCGCGGGCGTCTTGTCGCTGACGATCTCGACGCCGTCGAAATAGTCGCCAAGGCCAGACTGCGCGAGCTTGCGCTCCTGGTCGAACAGGTCGCCCTTGGTGATCAGCACGAGCCGGAAATTACCTGCCAGCGCCTCCAGCGTCTCCTGCACATGCGGCAGCGTCTCGACCGGATAGCGCAGCATCTCGCGCCCAGCGGCGAGGATTTCAGCGATAATGGCTGCGGGCACCTTGCCCTCGGTGACCTCGACGGCCGTCTCGATCATCGAAAGCGTAAACCCCTTGATGCCGAAGCCGTAGTGGCCAAGGTTGCGCTTCTCGGCGGCAAGCAGGCGGTCATGCAGGTGCGTGGGTTCGGCGAAGTCGGCAAGCAGCTCCGCAAACCGTTCCTGCGTCAGCTTGAAGAACTGCTCGTTCTGCCAGAGCGTGTCGTCGGCGTCGAAGCCGATGGTCGTGAGGCCAGTCTTCATAGTGTGCTTCCGGCCGCAAGAAAAAAGCGGCAGTGTCTTCATCGGGCGAAGACACTACCGCTTTGACTGCAAGCTGAAAACCGTCCTCAGATCAGCGGATCGCGCGAGGCTTCCTCGAGGAAGGTGAAGACGTAGTCGGAGAAGGAGCGCCAGCATTCGACGCGGAACTCGCGCTCGCCGGTGCGCAAAAGGACGATCTCGCTCTTGCCGAGGATGGTACGGCAGCAGGTGCCGACCGGGAACTCCGGCAGGTAGAGATCCTGCGGGCAGCCGGCGGAAATCGTCGCCTCCGCGCCCTCACCCGAGACGATGATCCCGACATTGCGGTGAGAGACATCAACCGCCGAGTGGAACGCCTCGACACCCTTCAGCGCGCCGGCAAGGTCGACCCCGTCTGCGTCGATCACCAGCCACTCATCCGGGCCGATGCAGAGCACGGAGCGTGTTCCGGAGGTGGCGGAGGTACGAACCTTCGTCGGCAGTTCGGTCCCGAGCGCGGCGGAGACGGCCGCAACGTTTTCGGCCGGTACGCGCAACACCAGGCGCGAGGCGGGTGCTGCGGGGGTGACGCTGACCCAGGGACGCTTCACGGAGCGGCCGTCGAGTGCTGTTCTGCGCAGTGCGATCTGGTCAGCCATTGAGGCGCTCCCCCTTCTCGTCGAAGAAGATTGTTCCGGTCACTTCCACCTCGATCGTCTTGTCCGGCATCGGCACGTAGAGCATCTGGCCGATACGGTCCCTGCCGCCCTCGACGAGCGCCAGCGCGATCGAATGGCCGCAATTTGCCGACCAGTAGGCCGACGTCACATGGCCGACCATCTTCATCGGCACCGGCTGGTTGGGGTCGGCGACGATCTGCGCGCCTTCTTCCAGCACGATGCTCGGGTTCTTCGTCTTGAGGCCGACGAGCTGCTTGCGGCCCGGCCTGACGAGGTCAGGCCGCTTCATGCCGCGAATGCCGACGAAGTCCTTCTTCGCCTTGCCCACGGCCCAGCTGAGGGCGGCGTCGTCAGGCGTGACGGTACCATCGGTGTCCTGGCCGACGATGATGTAGCCCTTCTCGGCGCGCAGCACGTGCATGGTCTCGGTGCCGTAGGCGCAGGCGCCGTGCTTCTGGCCCTCGGCCCAGACGGCTTCCCACACCGCGCGGCCGTAATCGGCCGGCACGTTGATCTCGAAGCCGCGCTCGCCGGTGAACGACATGCGGAACAGGCGGGTCGGCACGCCGCAGATCTTGCCCTCGCGGACAGACATGTGCGGCATTGCCTCGTCCGAGATGTCGATGCCCTCGACGAGTGGCGCGATGATTTCGCGCGACTTCGGCCCCTGCACGGCGATGACTGCCCACTGCTCCGAGATCGATGTCAGGTACACCTTGAGATGCGGGAACTCGGTCTGGAGGTAGTCTTCCATGTGGTGCAGCACGCGGGCCGCGCCGCCGGTCGTCGTAGTGACGTGGAAGCGGTCTTGCGACAGACGGCCGACGACGCCGTCGTCATAGATGAAGCCGTCCTCGCGCAGCATGATGCCATAGCGGCAGCGGCCGGGTTCGAGCTTCTGCCACGGATTAGTGTAGAGCAGCTCCATGAACGCGGCGGCATCCGGGCCCACGACCTCGATCTTGCCGAGGGTCGAGGCATCAAAAATGCCGGCGGTCTTGCGGACGGTCTGGCACTCGCGGTTGACCGCGGCGTGCATGTCCTCGCCCGCCTTCGGGAAGTACCAGGCGCGCTTCCACTGGCCGACGTCTTCGAACACGGCGCCATGCTCTTCCGCCCACGAATGCATCGCGGTGCGGCGGGTCGGGTCGAACAGCTTGCCGCGCGCGTGGCCGGCGATCGCGCCGAAGGTGACCGGCGTGTAGGGCTGACGGAACGTCGTCAGGCCGACCTGCGGCAGCGGCTTGCCGAGCAGCTCGGCGGCAATCGCAAGGCCGTGCATGTTCGACGTCTTGCCCTGATCGGTCGCCATGCCGTTGGTGGTGAAGCGCTTGACGTGCTCGATCGAGTGCATGCCTTCACGCACCGCCTGCGCAATGTCCTTAGCCGTCACGTCGTTCTGGAAGTCGACGAACGCCTTCTTGTCCTCGACGCCCTGTGGAACGCCCAGCATGCCGCCGGTCCAGCTCTCCGATGCACTCGCCTGCGGCGTGGCTGCAGCCGCCCCCCCTTCGACGCCGGCAGCGCGCGCGGCCGAAAGACCCGCGCTGCTCGCTTCGGCGAGTACGGCAGCAAGATCATCCGTGCCGTTGCAGGCGCCGACGCTGGCGCAGGCCTGCACGTAGGTGCCCGGCAGGAAGCGCTGGGTCGCCTCGTCATAGGCGAGCTTGCCGCGCGACTGCGAGAACATGTGCACCGAAGGCGTCCAGCCGGCGGAGGTAAGCAGCGCGTCGACGCCAATCGTCTGCGTCGGGCCGCCAGCCTTCGGCTTGACGATCATGCCGGTGATGCGCAGGCGACCGGTGGAGCCGGCAACGACATGGCCGGTCTTGATCGTGATGCCGAGCGAACGCGCCTCGTCGATGATCGCGCTTTGCGGATTGTCGCGCACGTCGATGATCGCCGCGACGTTAACGCCAGCCTTCTTGAGGTCGACGGCCGCGTAGTAGGCCGAGTCGTTCGACGTGTAGATGCCGACGTTGCGGCCAACGGCGACGCCGTAGTGATTGAGGTAGGTGCGGCCGGCCGAAGCCAGCATGATGCCCGGGCGGTCATTATCCGGGAAGACCATGTGCCGCTCGATCGAGCCGGTCGCCAGCACGACCTGCTTGGCGCGAACCTGCCACAGGCGCTCGCGCGGCAGCTCGGGAAGCGGGCCCGGCAGGTGCTCGGTAACGCGCTCGACCAGCGCAACCATGTTCTGGGCGTGGTAGCCGAACGCGGTGGTGCGGGTCAGCACGCGGACATTGTCCATGGCAGCGAGGCGGTTGGCGACATCCTGCGCCCAAGCCCAGCCATCCTTGCCGTCGATCTTCGTGCCGGTCTCTGCTTTCAGCGTGCCGCCGACGGTTGCCTGCTCGTCGACGATGATGACGCGTGCGCCGGTTTCGGCCGCCGAAAGTGCCGCGGCCAGGCCAGCAGCACCGCCGCCGATGACCAGCACATCGCAATGCTCATAGCGCGCGGCGTAGTGGTCCGGGTCGGCCTTGTCCGGCGCAACGCCGAGACCGGCCGCCGAACGGATGAACGGCTCGTAGAGATGCTTCCACGCAGCCTTCGGCCACATGAAGGTCTTGTAGTAGAAGCCGGCCGAGAAGAACGGCGAGCCGAGATTGTTGACCGCGCCGATGTCGAAGCTCAGCGACGGCCAGCGGTTCTGCGAAACCGCCTGCAAGCCGTCATAGAGCTCCTGCACGGTTGCACGAATGTTCGGCGTCTTGCGCGCGGCATCACGCTCGATTCCGACGAGCGCATTCGGCTCCTCGACGCCGGCGGACAGGAAGCCGCGCGGACGGTGATACTTGAATGAGCGGCCGACGAGGTGAACGCCGTTGGCCAGCAGCGCCGAGGCGAGCGTGTCGCCTTGCAGCCCGGCATAGGACTTTCCATCGAAGGTGAAGCGCGCAACGGCGGCCGAACCGAGCCTTCCCTTCCCCGCAATACGAAATGGCGCGGTCATGCACTTTCTCCCAATGCCGGCTTCGGCTCGCCAGCCTTGTATGTCGTCAGAAACTTGTCGCTGACCGTGTCACGGGCGGCGTTGAAGAAGCGGCCGCAGCCGTGGACGTGACGCCAGCGCTCGAAGACGATGCCCTTCGGGTTCTGGCGCAGGAAGAAGTAGGCCTCGAACTCTTCGTCGCTTATCTCGGTGATATTCGACGGACGAACGAGATGCGCCTCGCCGGCGTGTCGAAACTCGACCTCCGGCAGGTCCTTCTCGCAATAGGGACAGCGAATGAGAAGCATGGTTCTTCCTGTCTTGTCTCTCGACCGGACCTCAGCGATCCGGAAAACTGATGCGCGACGCGCGAATTAGTGGGCCACGGCTGCCGCTGCGGCTTCGTCGATGAGACGACCGGTGCGGAAGCGGTCCAGCGAGAAGCCGGCGTTGATCGGGTGCGGCTCGTCGCGAGCGATGGTGTGGGCGAAGACGTTGCCCGAGCCGGGCGTCGCCTTGAAGCCGCCCGTGCCCCAGCCGCAGTTAACGTAGAGGCCCGGAACCGGCGTCTTCGAGAGGATCGGCGAGCGGTCCGGCGTGACGTCGACGATGCCGCCCCACGAACGCAGCATCTTCATGCGCGTGAACATCGGGAACATTTCGCAGATCGCGTCGAGCGTGTGCTCGAGGATGTGCAGGCCGCCCGTCTGCGAGTACGAGGTGTACTGATCGGTGCCGGCGCCGATGACGAGCTCGCCCTTGTCCGACTGCGAGATGTAGGCGTGCACCGTGTTCGACATGACGACGCACGGGAACACCGGCTTGACGGGCTCCGAGACGAGCGCCTGCAACGGGTAGCTCTCGAGCGGCACGCGTACCCCCGCCATCTGCATGATGACCGAGGTGTGGCCGGCAGCGACGACGCCGATCTTCTTTGCCTTGATGAACCCGCGGGTCGTCTCGACACCCTCGACATGACCTGCCGGCGCGCGGCGGATGCCGGTCACCTCGCAGTTTTGGATGATGTCGACACCACGGGCCGAAGCCGCGCGGGCATAGCCCCAGGCGACCGCGTCGTGACGGGCCGTGCCGCCGCGGCGCTGCAGGGCAGCACCGAGGACCGGATAGCGCGCGTTCTTGTCGATGTTGAGCGGCGGGCAGAACTCCTTGGCCTGCTCCGGGGTCAGCCACTCATTGTCGACGCCGTTGAGACGGTTGGCGTGGATGTGGCGCTTGAAGACCTGAACGTCATGGATGTTGTGCGCGAGCATCATCACCCCGCGCGGGGAGTACATGACGTTATAGTTCAGCTCCTGGGAGAGGTTCTCCCACAGCTTCACGGCGTGGTCGTAGATCCCGGCCGATTCGTCGTAGAGGTAGTTGGAGCGGATGATGGTCGTGTTGCGGCCGGTGTTGCCGCCGCCGAGCCAGCCCTTCTCAACCACCGCGACGTTGGTGATTCCATGCTCGGAAGCGAGGTAATAGGCCGTGGCAAGACCGTGGCCGCCGGCGCCGATGATGACGACGTCATATTCGGCCTTCGGTTCGGGCGACCGCCACTGCTGTTCCCACCCCTTGTGGCCGCGAAACGCCTCCCTGGCGATGGCGAAGGCGGAGTATTTGCGCATGTAAGGTTGGTCCCGGTTCGATGATGGAAGCTGGCCTTTTCGGCAATCGGCGTATCACTAACCAAACGGCACGTCGCTTCCTGTATCGTTTGCGACCAACAGTGCCGTTTTGCGCCAACGCCGACTGACGCTGCGGTAATGATGTGGAAATCGAACTGCAACAAGATATTGAGAGGACCCATCGCGAACCTCTCGACAATGACTACGGGGTCTGCTATGAGCCGCGCCAATTCGTGGTGCGATTGCTGCGGGGCCGTTAAGGTATTGCGCCGCCGTACCTAGAAAACTTATTGCGTCACAACCAAACGGAAGACAGGAACGCACGTGCAGGTACTCGTCCGCGACAACAATGTTGACCAGGCGCTTCGCGCACTCAAGAAGAAGATGCAGCGTGAAGGCATTTTCCGCGAAATGAAGATGCGCGGTCATTACGAGAAGCCTTCGGTCAAGCGCGCACGTGAGAAGGCAGAGGCTGTTCGCCGCGCCCGCAAGCTGGCTCGCAAGCGCGCACAGCGCGAGGGCCTGATCGGCGGCCGCGCGGGTGCTGCTCGCTAAAAAGCGCCTAGTTTTCGTCCTTTTCCGACGATAGTGAATGAAGGTGGAGGTGATGCGAATCGCCGCCACCTTTTTATTATTCTGCAACAACCCGGCTGGAACCTGTCCCGGCGCAAGACGTTGCTGGATGCGGCGAAGAAGGGGATTCACCACATGACGATCGAGGCCGTGGCTGACCGGCGTTTCCTGAAGAGTTCGACTGCCGGGGTCTTTGCCCTGCTTGCGGCGCTGGCCCTGAGTGGCTGCGAGACGACCACGTCGACACTCAGCAGCGTAGCTGTCGACACCGCACAGAGCTCAACCGAGAACATCTCCTCGCTAAGCGAAGTGATCCGCCGGACTCCGAATGATCCGGAAGCTTACAACATCCGTGGCTCGGCCTACGGCAAGGGTGGCCGCTACAAGGAAGCCCTGCAGGACTTTGACACGGCGATCCGCCTCAACCCCAACTTCTACCAGGCCTATGCGAACCGCGCGCTGATCCACCGCTACATGAACAATCAGCAGGCGGCGCTGCAGGACTACAATCGCGCTATTCAGATCAATTCGAACTACGACGCCGCCTATATCGGCCGCGGCAACCTCTATCGCCTGGCCGGCCGCGACAGCGAGGCGTTCCAGGACTTCGAGCGGGCGATCCAGCTCGACACCACCGACCCGCGCGCCTACCACAACCGCGGGCTGCTCTATCAGGCACGCGGCCAGCACGACTTCGCGCTGCAGGATTTCGCCGCCGCTATCTCTCTGTCGCCGCAGGCGACCGAGCCCTATACCGCGCGTGGCTTGTCCTACCTCGCCCTCAATGACGACGAGAACGCAGCAGCGGACTTCAACCGCGTCATCACGATCGACCGGTCGAATGCGGAAGCCTGGGCGTATCAGGGTGTGGTGCTGGAGCGACAGGGAGATAAGACCCGCGCGATGCGCTCCTATGGTGAGGCGCTGCGCCTCAATCCGAACCTGAAGGTTGCGAAGGACGGCCTGGCCCGTACCCGGACCTCCTAGCCGTCCTTCTCAAGTTCAGCAGCAGAAAGCTACTCTGCCTCACGCGCCGCCGCGGCATTGCGGCGGCGAAGTATTTCGTACGTGACGGCGCCAAGCACCGTGATGGTGATCAGGATGAGCGCCAGCGCGTTCACGGCCGGCGTCAGGCCGGTGCGGACCTTGGTCGCGATGAACACCGTCAGCGGCGTGTCGAAGCCGCGCACGAACAGCGTCGTGTTGTAGTTCTCGACCGACTGCAACACCGCCAGGAAGGCGGCCGCGATCAGCGACGGCTTCAGGTACGGCAGCAGGATGCGGCGGAAGACCATGAACTTCGACGCGCCGAGGCCAAGGGCTGCCTCCTCCTGCGTGCGATCGAAACGCTGCAGGCGCGCCGCCACCATCAGCATCACGTAGCAGATGATGAAGCTCGACTGCGCGACGACGATCAGGAACGTGCCGCCGCCGACATTGAGCTGGCGCCACAGTACCAGCGTCGAGATGCCGATGACGACGCCGGGCGTCAGCAGCGGCGACACCATCAGCGCGTAAAGCAGGCCCCTCGCCCGCGCATGCAGGCTCGTCAGCATCAACGCGGCGGCCGTGCCGATCGGCAGCGAGACGATGACGACGAAGAAGGCAACTACGACCGAAGTCCACACGGCCTGCCACATCGCCGCGTCCGCCCACAGCTCCGAGAACCATTGCAGGGTGGTGCCCTGCCACGGCGTCACGGTTGGGAAACGGCTGGTGTTGAACGTCGCGGCCGACATCACCACCAGCGGCATGAACAGGTAGACGAAGAACGCCACCATGTAGAAGCGGAACACCCAGCGGGCGATACGATCAGCGGCACTCATTTCGCCACATCCGTCAGGCTGACACGTGCGATCTTGAGCGTGGCGAGCACCACGACAAGGCACAGCACGAGGAGGACCAGCGCATAGGCCGCACCGCGGTTCCAGTCACCGCCCTCGAAGAACCAGTTGTAGATGACCTCGGTGAACCAGCGGCTGCCGGGAGCGCCAAGGAGCGCTGGTGCCACGTAGGATCCTGCCGCAAGCATGAAGGTGAACACGCAGCCGGTCGCGATGCCCGCCTTGGCATGCGGCATCACCACCCGCCAGTGGATGCGCCACGTCGAGGCGCCAAGGTCGCGGGCCGCTTCGATCTGCGACTTATCGAGGCTCTCGATCGAGTTGTAGATCGGGAACAGCATGAACAGGATGTAGGCGTAGACCATGCCGGCGAGCACGCCGATATTGCCGTACCAACGCACCGGCGCCTCGATGATGCCCATGTTCAGCAGCACGGCGTTGAGCGGACCGCGGAAGGCGAGGATGATGTACCAGGCGAGCGTGCGCAGCACCTCGTTGATCCAGAACGGGATCGTCAGCGCGAGGATCGCGATGGCCGTCTGGCCGGGGGTGGCGCGCTGTGCCAGCCAGAAGGCGAGCGGATAGCAGACCACGAAGGTGATGAACGCAACGAAGGCGCTGGCCCAGATCGTCTTGAAGAAGATCGAGCGGTGCACCGCCTCGTTGGCGAGGTAGAGCACGTTGTCGAGCGAGTAGACGTCGTTCGGCCCGCCGATCTGCGCTGGCGGCAGGTTCGGCCGCAGCGCGTAGTCGATCATCATCACGTTCGGGGCAAGCACCATGCCCGCCAGCCACAGGAAGACCAGCGCGATGAAGATCGTGGCGAGGCCACCGCCGAAGCGTTGGTAGAGACTAGCCATCGGGCAGCACCACCGCATGCTGGGTCGCGAAACCGAACGAGGCCTGGCTGCCGGTCGCCGGAGCATTGGCGAGGTCGGTGGACGGGATCGAAGCGATCAGCTGCGAACCATCCTGCAGGCGGCCATAGGCGAGGCCAAACGCGCCCTCAAAATCGATGCGGTCGACCGTCGAGGTGAGCACGTTTTCCCCTGCCCCGCCGGACACCAGCGCTTCCGGGCGCACGTAGAGCTTGACCTTGTCGCCAGTCTTGATGCCGCCATTGGCGCGGCCGCGCAACGAGCCGAGCGGAGTTTCTACCGCGGCAATGCCATCGGCGATGGTGGTCACCTTGCCAGCGATCGCGTTGTTCTCGCCGACGAAGGTCGCAACGAACGGTGTCGCCGGATTGTCGTAGAGCTCGCGCGGCGTGCCAACCTGCTGCAGGACGCCCGCGCTCATGACCGCGATGCGGTCCGACATCGCCAGCGCTTCCGACTGGTCATGCGTGATGTAGATGAAGGTGACGCCCGTGCGCTTCTGCAGCGCGCGCAGCTCGGCGCGCATGTGCTGGCGCAGCTTGAGGTCGAGCGCGGACAGCGGCTCGTCGAGCAGCAGAACCTGCGGCTCCACGGCGAGCGCACGCGCGATCGCGACGCGCTGGCGCTGGCCGCCGGACAGCTCGCCCGGCATGCGGTCGCCATAGCCCTCGAGGGCGATCAGTTTGAGAAGTTCATCGGCCTTCTTGCGGCGTTCGGCCTTGGAGGCCCCACGCGCTTCAAGTCCGAATGCGATGTTTTCCCAGACCGGCATCAGCGGGAACAGCGCCAGCGACTGGAAGATCATCGCGGTGGGGCGCTGGTTGGGGCCAAGCCCCTGCATATTCTTGCCACCGATCAGGATGCGGCCTTCAGTCGGCTGCAGGAAGCCGGCGATCATCCGCAGGATCGTGGTCTTGCCGCAGCCGGATGGGCCGAGAATGGAAAAGAATTCGCCGCCATTGACGGTGAAGTTGACGTCGCCCACGGCGCGCGTGGCGCCAAAGCTCATGCCGACCGCTTGCAGCTCGACGGAGTGACTCATCAGGTACCTCTTGTGGGGGGAGAAGGGGCTCTTGCGAGCCCCTTCAGTTCTTCATCAGGCCGAGAGGAAGCGGTCCTGATATTCATTACGCTTCGCGACGTACCAGTTCTCCTGGATCGGCCACCACCACAGCTTGTCGAGCGCGTCGCCCGGGTAAGCAGCGGCGAAGAACGCCTTGGCGTCGTCCGACAGAAGGTCTGCAGCGCCGACAGCGGTCGAGTTGATCGAGGTGGCGTTGGTGTACATCGCTCCGGCTTCCGGCGTGAGGAACCAGTTGATGAAGGCGTAGGCCTGCTCGACATTGGTCGCACCGACCGGGATAGACACGCCTTCCATCCACGCCAGGGCGCCTTCCTTCGGCGCGATGAAGCCGACCGGCAGGCCTTCCTTGGCGAGCGCAGCAGCGGTCGAGTCCCAGGTCTGGCCGATCGCGGCGCCGTTGACGCGGAACGCGCCCTGCGCCTCGTTCTCGTTGGTCCAGAACTGCATGATGTTGCCCTTGCGAGCGATCGCCTCAGCAAGGATCACGTCGAAGATCTCGATCTGAGCTTCCGGGCTGGTGAAGGCGTCGAGCAGCGGACGCGGCAGCTTGCCTTCGGCTTCGAGCCACAGGCCGAGGCCGACGAGGCTCGAATGGCCGCGAACGGTTGCCTTGCCAGCCATCTCCGGCTTCCAGATGTCGCCGTAGGACGCGGTGCCGTATTCCAGCGGAGCCTGGTCCTTGTCGAAGGCGATTGCCTCGGTGCCCCAGTCAACCGGAACCTGATAGCGCTTACCGTCGATGACGGCGCCGAACTTGGCCGAGTTCTCCCAAGCGCTCGGAAGGCACTTGGACACCTCGACCTTGGACTCGTCGAGCGGCTGGATCAGGCCGTACTCGACGTAGTTCGGAACGCGATCAACGGTCGGCCAGATCAGGTCGAAGCCACCGCCATTGTTGGCGCGTAGCTGGTTCAGCAGCTCGTCATTGGTGCCGTAAGGCGTGTAGTTCGCCTTGATGCCCGTCGCCTTCTCGAAGGCGCCGAGGATTTCGTCGTTCAGGTAGCCGGCCCACGCGAAAATGTTGACCGACCCCGAGGAGCCCTGCGCGTAGCTGCGCGAAATGAACGGAGCGGCCAGCGAAAGGCCGGCCGTCGCCGCAGCACCACGCAGAAGCGTGCGTCTCTGGATTGTCGTCATGAAAGTGCTCTCCCTGGTTGCGAATGACCCGCGTTTATTTTCGCTATGATACATTTCGATGACAAATGCGCAATCGGATGATTAGTCGGTCCGCCACTTTAAGGTGAACATTCCGCAAGGAGAAAACGTCGCGGCAACAAAAAGTTAGCAGATGCTGATTTGCTGGGCAGGCGGCCAGAAGTTGCCGGAAAAAGAAACGCCCGGTTGCTGACCGGGCGAGCAAATTTCACAGTCTTCAAACCGCCAGGACCATCGTAATGGGTCGACGACCTGACGATATGCCCCCTCACCTTCCTGGCATCAGGGGCAGCATTGCCATTCCAGCCAATGCCGGGCGGCGTGTCATCGATTCGGACACGGTGAAATCCCAACCTGCAGCGCCGCGAAAAAATATCGCTGTGCACACCGCAAAACGACGACGCGAGGCCCCGTCAGGTCAGCCTCGCGCGGCAGCATACCGTCCTCCGCTGCAGGAACCGGAATCTTGCGATCGGTTCACGCAGCGGCTGGCGCTTAGCGCAGCAGGAAGGTGCCGGCGGCGATCAGGATGATGAAGAGGAAAGTGGCCGAGAAAAAGCCGGCGGTCGTGAAGAACCCGAAGGCCATGGCAATGAGGAGCGCCACGGTCGCCATCGAGCCGTACTTCACGATCGTGTTGAACAGCGCGTAGCTCTTCTCGTGCTCCCGATAGTCCATCTCGGCGCCGAGTTCGACAGGACCCGTCGGAGTGTGGTCAGCCATTTCAGTATCCCCTCCGTAAAACAGATGCATCGCTGATAGCGAAAACAGTGCATCGGGGCAATGGGAGTAATGTCGCGCCCTGATCGACGAGCTGCTTGTGAATTCAGGCGAGCCAGCGCTTGCGGCGCTTGTAATGTTTCACGTCGCGGAACGATTTCCGTCCCTCGCCGCCGACGCCGAGGTAAAATTCCTTCACGTCCTCGTTTTCCCGCAGCGATTGCGCGTCGCCATCGAGAACCACGCGGCCCGATTCGAGGATGTAACCGTACTTGGCGTAACGCAGCGCGATATTGGTGTTCTGCTCGGCAAGGAGGAAGGACACACCCTGCTCCTCATTGAGCTTCTTCACGATCTCGAAGATTTCCTCCACCAGTTGCGGCGCAAGGCCCATCGACGGTTCGTCAAGCAGGATCATCTTCGGCCGGCTCATCAGCGCCCGCCCTATCGCAACCATCTGCTGCTCGCCGCCGGACGTGTAGCCGGCCTGACTGGTGCGGCGAACCTTCAGGCGAGGAAAATACTGGTAGACGAGCTCGAGGTCATCGCGGATCGCCACCTTCCCATCGCGGCGTGTGAAGGCGCCGGTGAGCAAATTATCTTCGACCGAAAGGTGGCCGAAGCAGTGCCGGCCCTCCATTACCTGGATGCAGCCGCGCCGCACCAGTTCATTCGGCGACAGAGCCTGCACCTCCTCGCCCTTAAACACGATCGTGCCCTTGGTGACCTCGCCGCGCTCGGCATGCAGCAGGTTCGAGATGGCCTTGAGCGTCGTCGTCTTGCCAGCGCCGTTGGCACCGAGGAGTGCGGTGATGCCGCCGCGCGGCACCGACAGCGACACGCCCTTGAGCACCAGGATGACGTGGTCGTAGATCACCTCGATGTTGTTGACCGAGAGGATCGCATCGCCGGGCTGGCTGACGGGTTCGGTGCTGGCTGTCGTCATCATCGTCCCTCGGGAGAGTGACGGCCCGGCGTGACGCCGGGCCGGCTTTTTCCGGTTACTTGCACTCGTCGTTCATCGACCACGGCTGGTTTGCGGCCGCGTAGTCAGCGGCGGCTTTCTCGACCAGCGGGTCGATAACCGAGCGGTCGGCAGTGAGCAGATCGG
This sequence comes from Aminobacter sp. J44, assembly GCF_007829415.1. NCBI lineage: Bacteria > Pseudomonadati > Pseudomonadota > Alphaproteobacteria > Hyphomicrobiales > Phyllobacteriaceae > Aminobacter > Aminobacter sp. J44. The sequence goes on from NZ_VLJG01000034.1 coordinate 57,372, forward strand.
AGACCTTCACGAACTTGCTGCCGTCCCACTCGACCATCCAGGCACTGGCGTGGCCCGTATGGTTGGAGCAACTCATCGCGAACGGAGCCATCATGTTCTCCGCGCCGAGTTCCGCGAGACGTGCGGCGTCGATATTGACGTTCTCCAGACCGACACGCAGCTGTTCACGGTTGATGTTCGGCGTGCCGGCCTTGTCCTGCGCGGCCTTTACCGCCTCGGCAAGGATCACCGACATCAGGATGCCGCGCTGATAGGCGGTGGAATCAAACTCCCCTGCTTCGGCGTTGATCTGCGACTTGCCGGCGTCGACCACGTACTTTTTAACGTCCTGCATCAGCTTGGACTCGGAGTCCGCGAAGTTCCAGGACAGCGCGCGATAGCCCTTGCCCTGCTCGCCGACGAGCTTGAGGTCCGGCTCATGCGCGCCCCACCAGACGCTGACGAACTGGTTCATTGGATAGCGCGTCTTCACCGCCTCGGAGATCGCGCTGCCGTTCATTGCGCCCCAGCCCCACATGACGACGAAGTCCGGCTTCTCGCGGCGGATCTGAAGCCACTGCGCCGACTGGTTCTGCATCTCGGTGAGGCCGACCGGGATCGGCAGCAAGGTGAAGCCATGCTTCGAAGCAAGCGACTCGAGCAGCGGGATCGGCTCCTTGCCGTACGGATGGTCGAGGTGCAGGAAGGCAATCTTCTTACCGTTGAGGTTGTCTAGGTTGCCGTCGGAAATGCCCTGCAGGATCATCGACGCACCGTCCCAGTAGGAGGTCGGCGGGTTGAAGGCCCACTTGAAGGTCTTGCCGTCCTGCATCGCCGAGAAGCCGTAGCCCGGCGCGTACATCGGGATCTCGTCAACGCCGGCGCGCGGCAGCACCTGCAGGGTGATGCCGGTCGACCACGGCTGCGTCACCAGCGCGCCGTCGGCTTTGGTCTTCTCGTAGCACTCCACGCCCTTTTCGGTGTTGTAGCCGGTCTCGCACTCGTCAAACGCGATCTTGACGCCGTTGATGCCGCCGTCGCGCTCGTTGAGCATGGTCATGTAGTCGAGCTGGCCGTTCATGTGGGGTGTGCCGGTCGCCGCGAACGGACCGGTACGGTAGGACATGTTCGGAAGCTTGAGGGCCTCCTGCGCCGCAACTGGTGCCGCAAGGCCCAGCGCAAATACGGTTGCAAGAAGCGTTGCCTTGATCTGTGCTGTCATGCCTGTTCCTCCACTTTGACCCGTTTTCTGCGGGTCCTCCTCCCTTGGTTGCCGGCCTCGCAGGTCAGTGCGGGAACGGCCAGATAATTAGTTTCTCCCGGATGATGGCCCACAGCCGCGCCAGACCGTGCGGCTCGAGGATCAGAAAACCGATGATGAGCAGACCAATGATCATGACATTGAGATGCTCGACCATCGAAGGGCTGATGGGCAGCCCGAGCGCGCTCGGCACGGCGCCGATGATGACAGGCAGCGCCACGATCAGGATCGCGCCGAGGTAGTTGCCGAGGATCGAACCGAGACCGCCGATAATGGCGATGAACAGCACGCGGAACGACAGCTGGATGTCGAACAGTTCCGCTTCGGCTGCCCCGCGCCAGAAGAACACGAACAGCGCGCCCGCAATGCCGACGATGTAGGACGAGACGAAGAAGGCCAGCAGCTTCGCCTTCATCAGGTTGATGCCGACGAGCTCGGCGGCGATGTCCATGTCGCGCACCGACTTCCAGATGCGGCCGATGCGCCCGCGGGTGATGTTGATGGCGCAGAAGGTGACGACGGCCACCACGCACAGCACGAAATAGTACTGCGTCATCGCCGAAGCCCTGGCGCCGGCGACGGTTACGCCGAACATCTGGATGTTCGGCGCCTGGATCGCGCCCGATGCCGAGTAGTTGTAGAGCCACGCCCACTTCTGGAACAGCCAGACGAGGAAGAACTGCGCCGCAAGCGTCGCGATGGCGAGATAGAAGCCCTTGATACGCAAGGACGGAAGACCGAACGCCATGCCGATGGCCGCCGAGAAAAAGCCTGACAGCGCCAGTACGATAACGATATTGAGCTCAGGGAAGATCGTCGCCAGCTTGAAGCATGCATAGGCGCCGACGCCCATGAAGGCACCGGTACCGAGCGACAACTGTCCGGCAAATCCTGTCAGGATGTTGAGGCCGAGAGCTGCCAGCGAATAGATCAGCACCGGAATGAGCAGCGCACGGAAGGTGAACTCGTTCGCCATCAGCGGCAGGATCACGAAGGCGAAGAGAAGGATGACGCCCAGCAGCCACGCGTCCTGCTTCACCGGAAACAGCGCGTAGTCTGCCTTGTAGCTGGTCTTGTACTGTCCTGCGACGCGATAGAGCATTCAGTCTTCCCTCAAACCCGCTCGATGATGCGTTCGCCGAAAAGGCCCTGCGGGCGGAACAGCAGCACGACCAGCGCCAGCATGTAGGCAAACCAGGACTCGGTGTTGCCGCCGAGCAGCGGCTGGCCCCAGTAGATCTCGAACAGCTTTTCGAGGATGCCGATCATCAGCCCGCCGATGATGGCGCCGCTGACGGATTCAAGCCCCCCCAGCATAAGCACCGGCAGCGCCTTGAGCGCGATGACCTCGAGCGCGAACGACACGCCGGCACGCGCGCCCCAGACGATGCCGGTCGCCAGCGCAATCATGCCGGCGATGAACCAGACCAGCACCCAGATCGTCGAGAGCGAGATGCCGACAGACAGCGCCGCCTGATGGTCGTCGCCGAGCGCGCGTATCGCGCGGCCCATCTTCGACTTGTTGAGGAAGAGCAGCAGGCAGACCACCAGCACCACCGCGCCTACAACTGCCGTGATGTCGCGCTGCTCGATCATCACCAGTCCGCCGAACGGCTCGAAGGTGTAGCTGTCGGTCGGGATGCCGAGTTCCTGGGTGATCATGCGCTTGTTCTCGCCGCCGAAGATCGTCTCGCCGAGGCCGATCAGGAACAGCGTGATGCCGATGGTTGCCATGAACAGGATGATGTCCGGCTGGTTGACCAGCGGGCGCAGCACGACCCGCTCGATGGCGATCGCAAGCAGCAGCATCACGCCGAGCGTCATCGGCAGCGCCAGCCACGCCGGTATGCCCTTCTGGTGCAGGCCGACGAGCGTTAGCGCCGCGAACACGACCATGATGCCCTGCGCAAAATTGAAGATGCGCGACGACTTGAAGATCAGCACGAAGCCGAGCGCGATCAGCGCGTAGAGCACGCCGGAGACGATGCCCTCCCACAGCACCTGGATCAGGAAGTCCGGGGCATCGGCCATGTCCAGGAATGGCTGGATGAGGATCGAGTGAATGAAGTCCATCAGTGCGCCACTCCCAGATAAGCGTCGATGACCGCCTGGTCGTTCTTGACCACGTCGGGCTCGCCGTCAGCGATCTTCTTGCCGTAGTCGAGGACGACGACGCGGTCGGACAGGTCCATCACCACGCCCATGTCGTGCTCGATCAGGGCGATGGTGGTGCCGCGCTGCTGGTTCACGTCGATGATGAACCGGCTCATGTCCTCTTTTTCTTCCAGATTCATGCCCGCCATGGGCTCGTCGAGGAGGAGAAGCGACGGCTCCATGGCGAGCGCCCGCCCAAGCTCGACCCGCTTCTGCAGCCCGTAGGGCAGCTTGCCCACCGGCGTGCGTCGGATGTGTTCGATCTCGAGGAAGTCGATGATCTCCTCGACCTTCTCGCGATGCTCGATCTCTTCCTTGAGCGCCGGGCCATGCCACAGCATCTGCCAGAAGATGTTGCGCTTCATCAGCACCGAGCGGCCCGCCATGATGTTCTCGAGCGTCGTCATGCCCTGGAACAGCGCGACGTTCTGGAAGGTACGGGCGATACCCTGCCGCACCGCATGGTGCGGCTTCATCGCCCGGCGTTCCTCGCCGCGGAAGGTGATGGTGCCCACCTGCGGCGTGTAGAAGCCGTTGATGACATTGAGCATCGACGTCTTGCCCGCGCCGTTCGGCCCGATGATGGCGCGGATCTCGCCCTTGCGGATGTCGAAGGAGATGTCGGTGATCGCCTTCACGCCGCCAAACGAAAGCGAGACGTTGTCGACCTTGAGGAGAACGTCACCCTTGGCGATGCCGTCGTCGGCACCCGCGAACTGAGCCGGCGAAGGACGCGGATTCATTCTGCTGCCTCCCGCACCGGCGACGCATGCGCGCTGCCATAAATGTTTGCTTCTGCGATTTTCACCGTCGCGCTGATGCGTCCCTTGCGGCCGTCTTCGAAGGTGACCTCCGTCGACACAAACTTCTCGCTCGAGCCGTCATAGAGAGCCTCGATCAGCTCACCATAGCGCTCGGCGATGAACGACCGGCGCACCTTCTGCGTGCGCGTGAGCTCGCCATCGTCGGCGTCGAGCTCCTTGTGCAGGATCAGGAAGCGCCGGATCTGCGCGCCCGCCATGGCCGGCTCCTGCGACAGGCGCCGGTTGGTCTCGTCAACGTTGCGGGCGATCATCTCGTAGACGCGCGGATGGCCGGCGAGCTCCTGATAGGAAGCGTAGGCGATGTTGTTTCGCTCTGCCCAGTTGCCCACTGCCGTGAGGTCGATGTTGATGAACACCGCCGCGAAGTCTCGCCCGTCACCGAAGGCCACCGCCTCCTTGATGTTGGGGAAGAATTTCAGCGTGTTCTCGATGTATTTCGGCGCGAACAGCGAGCCATCACACAGCTTGCCGACATCCTTGGCGCGGTCGATGATCTTGAGCTGCCCGTCGGTGTCGAAGAAGCCGGCATCGCCCGTCTTCACGTAGCCATCCGGTGTCATCGCCTCAGCGGTCTTCTCCGGTTCCTTGTAGTAGCCGACGAACATGCCGGGAGAACGGAACTGAACCTCGCCGCCCTCGCTGATGCGGATATCGACATTCGGTGCCGGCAGCCCGACCGTATCGGAGCGCACCTCGCCATCCTTCTGGCAGGTCACGTACAGGAACGCCTCGGTCTGGCCGTAGAGCTGCTTCAGGTTGATGCCGAGCGAGCGGAAGAACGAGAACAGATCGGCGCCGATCGCCTCGCCGGCGGTATAGGCAACTCGGATCTTTGACAGGCCAAGCACGTTCTTGAGCGGCCCGTAGAGCAGGATTTCACCCAGCGCATAGGCAAGCCGGCCAGCGAGCGGCACCGGGCGCTTTTCAAGAATCGCCTCACCATACTTGCGGGCGACCTCGGTGAAGGTGCGGAAAATCCACTTCTTGAACCGGCCAGCATCCTCCATTCGGATCGTAACGCTGGTCAGCAGTCCCTCGAAGACGCGCGGTGGCGCGAAATAGAAGGTCGGCCCGATCTCGCGCAGGTCCTGCGGTACGGTCTGCTGGCTTTCAGGGCAGTTCATGCAGAAGCCCGCAACATAGCCCTGCGCGTAGTTGAGGTAATGATCGCCAACCCAGGCCAGCGGCAAGTAGGCCAATACGCTGTCCCGCTCGGTGAGGTTGTCGAACTTCACCGTGTCAAACGCCGCCTGCACCGCCGATGCCGCCCGGATCATCACGCCCTTTGAGCGTCCCGTCGTGCCGGAGGTATAAAGCATGACTGAGACGTCATCGCCGCTCGCCGAACGGACGCCGTCCTCCCAGTTTTTGGCCGCAGACGGATCGCGCTCGATCAGCGCCCGGCCCTTTGCCTGCACCTCCTCGAAGTCGTGCAGCGCTTCGGAGCGATAGTCGCGCAGGCCTCGTTTCTCGTCATAGATGATGTCGGTCAGCGCCGGGATCTGGTCGGCGAAGGAGAGCAGCTTGTCGACCTGCTCCTGGTCCTGCGCCACGGCAAATCGCACGCCGGCATGGTCGAGCACGTAGGCCATTTCCTCGGCCACCGCGTCCGCATAGACCGGCACCGGAATGCCGCCGAGCGACTGCACCGCCGTGAACGTCCAGTAGAGCCGGGGGCGGTTGGCGCCCACCACCGCCACCTTGTCGCCGCGCTCGAAGCCGAGTTCGAGCAGGCCGAGCGCAAAGGCGCGGATTTCATCGAGTTGCTGTCGCCAGGTCCAAGTCTGCCAGATGCCATAGTCCTTGTGACGCATGGCCGGGCGACTGCCAAATTGCTCCGCATTGCGAAGCAGGTATTTGGGAAATGTATCGAGTGCGGTCGCAGTGTGCGCCAACCCGTTCCTCCTCCAGATGGACGCGCTCATTTTGCGTCCGGCTCCGAGTTGGCCCCTCCCGCCTCACCGGAACCTTGATTGTTGTGCGGAGAATTCCACGAAACAACTTGTCTGTGCAACACCCCGCTTGACAGACAGGGCGGCAGATTGTCTGTTCAATGGGCGCACGTGTAGGCGCTCATTTCCTCAACAACGTCCTGCTTTTACTGCCGCTGGCCTTGTTGGCGCACTCAGGCGTCGTAGGTGATCAACGCCTGAATGTTGAGCGGCGTGATGCGGCCGTGCTCCAGCTTCACCAGCCCCTCTTCCTCCAGCTCCTGCAGGCTGCGGTTGACCACCTGCCGCGAAACGCCGACGAGCAGCCCCAGTTCGTCCTGGCTGATCTCGATGGCCGGTCCCGCATTCGGGTAAAGCACCTTGTTGAAGAACCAGGAGAGGTTGCGCGCCACCCGCGCCTTCGGGCCAAGGATACGGTCGTATTCGATGGTGGCGATGAACTGGCCCATCCGCTCGTTGAGCTGGCGCACAAGGAAGCGGTTGAAGCCGGTCGAATTCTCGTAGAGCCACATGAAGGTCGACCGCTGCATCATGGCGAGCCGCGTGTCGCGAATGGCGACGAGGTCGTATTTGCGGGGCTCGTCCTTGAGCACGGAGCCCTCTCCGAACCAACCGCCATCGGCGGCGCCGGCAAAGGTCATCGCCTTGCCGTTGCGGGCGATCGAACTGATCTTGACCAGCCCGCTCAGGACGCCGGTCCAGTGGTCCAGCCGGTCGCCTTTGTGGCAGATGTAGGACCCCTTCGAATATTTCCGCTCGATCAGGCCCCGGCTGGCGCGCTCGATTTCGTCTTCCGTGAGCTCCGCAGCCCAGATGCAGGATCTCGCAATTTCCTCGCGCGCAGTCATGTGTCCTCGGGACGCAACGCCTAAGGTTGCATCAGTGCTAAGTTAGGACGCGAGGCGCCCCGATGACAAGAAGTCAGGCCGCGTAGCGCGCCGTCGGCAGGATGGTCAGCGGCTTCGGCTCACCGATCCGGGTTTCGCCGAACATCAGCCTCTGTTCCATCGACGTCGAGCGGAAGAACGGGAACCGCGCGAAAGAGCGCGTCCGGATCGCATTGACGTCCGCCTGGTAGAGCACGACCTGGTAATTGAGACCCGGATAGTCGCGCAGCTCGCCAATCTGCTCGGAGTGATAGATCCTCCGATAGAAGCCGCCGTGGTCGGGCCGGATGGTCGACAGGCAGTATGGCGTCGCGAAATGCATGCAGGCCATACCCGCGAGCCGCAGCGTTATGTACGGTATCTGCGGAAAGGTCTTCGTCCAGTCCGGATCGGCCGCGAAACGGCTCGGGTCGATGAAGGTCTCCCCCGCCTCCAGGCGCGGCATCAGGATGTCCGGGTAGACGATCGTCGACGGCGAGCGCGAATGTTCCGCCGTCACGAGGTGCAGCCGCAGCGTACTCACCAGCACTCCGTCGATATAGACCCCGAAACGATGGCAGTTTTCCTGCTCATCGAGCGCGTCATGAATCTGGCCTTCGCTGATATCGCCCACCATGTCGGTGCGCCGGTACGCCTTGTAGCGCAGCCGGTAGATATCCTCGAGGTCCTCCCCGCTCTCACACCGCCGATACTCGGTGCGCTCAAGCGCTGAAAAGATGTTCGCTACAAAAGCCGATTGTGCTTCGGACGCTGAACCGTGCTGCTCGTTAGCTGCTCCCCGCAGCGTCGTCACGTTGCTGGACATGACATCCCCCGCATCTAAATCCCACCGGCCGTCAGGTTATTGGAGAGGCCGTATGAGTAAAGGCGAAAATGCCGGAGATGCTGTTAACCTGTTGTTAAGGTTAACAAATCGTTAACCGACAGGCGCAGGCGCCTCCCGGTGTTAACTTTTGGAACTGGGGAGGGATCAGCCGCCGCAGCTGGCGTTGGCGGAGCGGATCTGCTGCGCGAAAGGCCACGTCGTGTTGTACATCGTGGCTATGCCCGAGGCGGTCAGCGCCGAGCCGAACAGGAAGCCCTGGACGAGATCGGGCTTCGCTTCCAGCGCGAGCAGCTTAAGCTGCTCGAAGGTCTCGATGCCCTCGATGGCGACTTCGAGCCCGAGCGGGCGCGACAGGTTGACGATGCCGCGCAGCAGTTCGAGCGAGCGCGTGTTGCGGGTCACGTCCTGCACGAAGGAGCGGTCGATCTTGACCTTGTCGAGCGGCAGCGTGTGCAGGTAGCTGAGGCTCGAATAGCCGGTGCCGAAGTCGTCGAGTGCAACGCGCACCCCGAGCCGCTTGAGCTCCTCGATGAACTTGCGGGTCTGCGCCTTATCGTCGAGCAGCGCCGTCTCGGTGACCTCGATCTCGAGCCGGCTCGGCTCCAGGCCGGACATGGCCAGCGCCCGCCTGACGGTCGTGATGATGGCGTCAGAGCGGAAATCCTTGGCCGAGAGATTGACCGACACGCCGATCGGCTCGGGCCAGTTCATGCACTCCTGCGTCGCGCTTTCGAGCATGAACGCGCTGATTTCGGAGATGATGCCCATCTCTTCCGCGAGCGGGATGAATACGGCCGGCGAGATCGGTCCTATTTCCGGATGATCCCAGCGGCACAGCGCCTCGCAGTTGGCGATCCGCATCGTCTGCATCGACACGATCGGCTGGTAGACGACGCGCAACCSCCGCGCATCTACCGCCTCGCGCAGGTCCGCCTTGAGCAGCTGCTTGTTGCGGAACGCCTGGTCCATGACGCTTTCGAACAGCTGCCAGCCGTTCTTGCCGGTTTCCTTGACCTTGTAGAGCGCAAGGTCGGCCTTGACCGTCATCGTATCGACGTCGGCACCCTGGGCGACTGTGAGAAACGCGCCGGCACTCGCCTGAATGCGCAGCATGTGCCCGGCGACGTCGACTTCGCCCTTGAGCTTGCTGAAGATCTCATCGAGCGTGGCGCGGAAGTCCTCGGCGCCCTTCACATGGTCGAAGAAGATCATGAACTCGTCACCGCCGAACCGGCTGACGATCACGTCATCATTCGCGAACGGGAGCAGCTTCTCGCCGACCACATAGATCAGGCCGTCGCCGACGGGATGGCCGAGGGTGTCGTTGACGCTCTTGAAGTCGTCGAGATCGAAAACAACAAGGGCGACCCGGCGGTTCGGATCGCCCGTGCTGAGGCGCTCTGCAACGAGCTCGTTGAAGTAGGCGCGGTTCGGCAGACCGGTCAGGCTGTCGTAGCGCGCCATGTGACGGATGCGTTCTTCCGCCTCGATGCGTGCGGTAACCTCCTCGAAGGTCAATACGCGGAGTTCGTCGCGGCTTTCACGCGCCGAGAACTCGAAGTAGCGGCCGTCATTGAGGTTGATCAGGACCTTCCTGTCCTTGCCCTCGGTCAGCGCGCGCGTGAGCTGCGACTCGGCATAGCTGGCATCCTCGCGGCTGAGCATGCCGCCGGCAACGCCGCGCATCAAAAGGCCCCGCAGCGAGCGACCAAGCAGCTGGTCGGGCTCGTCGGTGCGCATCAGCGCCGCAGCTTCCGCGTTGGCCACCACCACCTTGCCGTCGGAGCCAAGCATGATCAGGCCGGAGGTCATGGTGTTCAGCGCCTTGTCGAAGCGCTGGGCGAGACGGTTTGCCGTCTTTTCCGCATGCAGCGCGGCAAAAAGCACCTCGCGCACGTTGTCCGCGAAGGTGCGAATCGCGAAGAAGAACGGGATCACCAGGCAGCCGAGGATAATATGGTAGATGTCGCCGTGCAGCAGGAACGCGGCCGAAATCGGCCAGGTCATCGTCATGATGAAGACCATGACCATCCGCGGCGAGCCGTAATTGCGGCCGACGATCGACGTCACCGAAGCCAGCGTGACGCAGACTGACGCCTTCTCGCCGAACGAGTCAGGCGCCCAGTAGATCGTCAGGAAGCAGAACAGGCCCAGCAGGAAGCCGTGCATGCCCCCGTAGATGATATAGGTTCGTTCCCAATCCTTGGCTTCCTCGCGAGTGGTGGGAACCGGTTTGCGCGAATATTGGCGAACGCTGCGCAGGCGTAGTACCGCGAGGATCGCAAGGGCTAGCGCCAGTCCGAGATAGATACGGTCGCCGGAGTCGATGTAGACGAGGCCTACGAGCAGGAGCTGGGCAGCAAAGCCAATGGCAAGGGTGACACTGTCGCGAAACAGCGTCTGAACGAACGGTATGTATATGTCGAGCGGAAGCTCGTCGTTCTTCTTGCTTGGCATACCGGGCAAACCAAATGAACCGGAAGGATGCCATCGCCGCCTTAAAAAAGGCTTAGGGCACAACGACGTGCATCACTCGGCCGCGGCGAGCAGCCTGTCGTGGGCAGAGGCGGTAAAGCGCGCGATCATCCGTTCGCGCTCCGCCTGCGCCTTGCGGGCATTTGCCTCCTTCACATGACCGTAGCCCCTGATTGTCAAAGGAATACTGGCGAGCGCGGTCGCGGCCTCCAGGTTGGCAGCTGTCAACCGCTTCCTGATGAGAGCGAGATCAGACTCGAAGTCGCTGAGTAGCTTGCGCTCCATGCGCCGCTCATGGGTGTAGCCGAAGATGTCAAATGCCGTGCCGCGCAGGCCGCGTAGCGCGGCGAGGATGACAAAGCCCTTCATCATCCACGGGCCGAAGCTGGTCTTGCGGGCCTTGCCGTCCGGCCCCTTGCGGCCAAGGATCGGCGGTGCGAGGTGAAATTCGAGGCTGGACCAGTCCTCGAACTGGTCGGACAGCTGGCGGCGGAAGTTGCCGTCACTGTAGAGCCGGCCGACCTCATACTCGTCCTTGATCGCCATCAGCTTGAACAGGCTCTTCGCCGCCGCCTCGGTTACCGCAGTTGAGCCCGGCGATGCGCGCTCCTCAGCCTCCCGGATCGTGGCAATCTGCTGGCGGTAGCGATCGGCATAGGCCGCATTCTGATAGGCGGCCAGGAACCTCGCGCGGCGCTCGATCAGGTCGTCCAGGCTTGGCGGCAGGTCAGCCGATGCCTTCTGATTGCCGATCAGCTTACGCACGAACTCCGGATCATGTGCCGCACGACGGCCCCAGCGGAAGGCGTCGATGTTCATGCGCACCGCCTGGCCGTTGAGCTCGATCGCCTTTTCGATCGCGTCGGCGCTGAGCGGCAAGCCACCAAGCTGGTAGGCAAAGCCCAGCATGAACATGTTGGCAGCGAGCGAGTTGCCGAACAGCGCGGTCGCCGCGTTGCTCGCGTCGAAGAAATGCGCCCTGTCGGGGCCGGCCGCCGCGCGGATCGCCTTCTTCAGTCGCTCGCTCGGCAGCGAGAAGTCGGCGTTGCGGGTGAAATCGCCCGGCATAACCTCGGCGGTGTTGGCGACGAACAGCGTCTCGCCCTCGCGCACCGCCGACAGGATCTTTTTGTTGCCCGAGACGACGAGATCGCAGCCGAGGATCAGGTCCGCCTTGCCTGCCGAGACGCGGATCGCGTGGATCTGCTCGGGGGTGCGCGCGATGCGGATGTGGCTGAACACCGCCCCGCCCTTCTGCGCAAGGCCAGCCATGTCGATGATGCCACAGCCCTTGCCTTCAAGGTGCGCCGCCATGCCAAGCACTGCGCCGATCGTGACAACCCCAGTGCCGCCAATGCCATCGACAATGCCCGCCCAGCCGCGCTGATCGAGCCCGAATGCCGCCGGCTTTGGCACGCCCTCAAGCGGATCGAGATTGCCGGCGGTGCCGGTGGCACGGCGCAACTTTGCGCCATGGACAGTGACAAATGACGGGCAGAAGCCGTTGACGCAGGAGAAATCCTTGTTGCACGACGACTGGTCGATGCGCCGCTTGCGGCCAAACTCGGTCTCAAGCGGCTGCACGGAAACGCAGTTGGATGCGACGCTGCAGTCGCCGCAGCCTTCACACACCAGCTCGTTGATGAACACGCGCTTGTTGGGATCGGGGAAGGTGCCGATCTTGCGGCGACGGCGCTTTTCCGCCGCGCAGGTCTGGTCATAGAGCAGGACCGAGACGCCCTTCACCTCGCGCAGTTCGCGCTGCACGGCATCGAGCTCGTCGCGGTGATGGATGGTCGTTCCCGAGGGGAAAGAGATGACGCCCGAATATTTGTCCGGCTCGTCGGTGACGACCGCGATGCGCTCGACACCCTCGGCGCGGATCTGCGCCGCGATCATCTCAAGCGTCAGGTTCCCCTCGTGCGGCTGGCCGCCGGTCATGGCGACCGCGTCGTTGTAGAGCACCTTGTAGGTGATGTTCGCCCCGCTTGCGATCGCGAAGCGCAGGGCAAGCGAGCCCGAGTGGTTGTAGGTGCCGTCGCCGAGGTTCTGGAAGATGTGCTCGCGCTTTGTGAACGGCGCCTGACCAACCCACTGCGCGCCCTCCCCGCCCATGGCGGTGAAGCCGTGGGTCGAGCGGTCCATCCACAGCGCCATGAAGTGGCAGCCGATGCCAGCGGCCGCGATCGAGCCTTCCGGCACCTTGGTCGAAGAATTGTGCGGGCAGCCCGAGCAGAAATGGGGGATGCGCGCCGCGACGTCCTTCGTCTCGGCGAGCATCGCCTGGAACTGCCGGAGCCGCGTGACACGTGCGGCGACCTCTTCCGAATAGCCGAGAACCTTGAGCACGCGCTCGCCAAGCGCGATCGCAATGTCGTTCGGATCCAGCGCCCCAGAAGGCTGGAACAGCGTCTCCCCGCGCTCATCCTTCTTACCCACGATCACCGGCTGGTGGGGTTTGCCGTAAAGGCTCTCGCGCAGCTGCGCCTCGATCAACGAGCGCTTTTCCTCGACGACGACGACCATCTCGAGGCCCTGCACGAACTCAGCAACGTGTTCGTAATCTAGCGGCCACGGGCACGCGACCTTGAAGAGGCGCAAGCCAATGCGGTTCGCCGTCTCCTCGTCGATGCCGACGTCGTCGAGCGCCTGGCGTACGTCGAGATAGCTCTTGCCGACCGTGATGATGCCAAGCTTCGGGGTGCTGCCGCCCGAATAGATGATCTTGTTGAGGCCGTTAGCCTGGATGAACTTGCTGACCGCCGCGCGCTTGTATTCGTGCAAGCGCTTTTCCTGCCCGAGCTGGTCGAGCTCATTGCGGATGTTCAGCCCGCCCGGCGGCAGGTCGATTTCGGGATAAACGACGTTCAGCCGGTCGAGCGACACGTCCACCGAGGCGGTGGACTCGATGTTGTCCTTGACGCACTTGATCGCCGCCCAGGTGCCGGAAAAACGCGACAGCGCATAACCGTAAAGGCCGTAGTCGATCAGTTCCTGCACGCCCGCCGGGTGGAAGATCGGCATCATCACGTCGACGAACGCGTATTCCGTCGCGTGAGCGTTGGTTGAGGACTCTGCCGTGTGATCGTCGCCCATCAGGACGAGCACGCCGCCATGCTTCGACGAACCGGCAAGATTGCCGTGGCGAAACACGTCGCCGGAGCGGTCAACGCCCGGTCCCTTGCCGTACCAGAGCGCGAAGACGCCGTCATACTTGCCGTCGCCGAGCAGCTCCGCCTGCTGCGTGCCCCAGCACGCGGTGGCGGCGAGTTCCTCGTTGAGGCCCGGCTGGAAGACGATCTCGGCTGATTCGAGCTGCTTCTTGGCCTTCCACAACTGCTGGTCGAGTCCGCCGAGCGGAGAGCCGCGATAACCTGAAACAAAACCAGCGGTGGAAAGCCCCGCGCGCTGGTCCAGCGCGCGCTGCATCATCAGCATGCGTACAATTGCCTGCGCGCCTGAGACGAAGATGCGTTGCTTCGACAGATCGTATTTGTCGTTAAGCGACACATCATGCAGCGACATTCGTACTCTCCCGGCAGGTATCCGTCCGTGAAGGCGGCGTTCCTGTACACAGTCTTCCCGACAGGTGCGATTCCGTCAAACTAAATTGCGGTTGTGCTTTTCAAAACCGCATTGGGAATGATATTCGCGATGCGTCGGTTCTTCTCGAAAATCGACAGCAACAGGGGGAAGTTCTTGGCGCTCTTCTGGAGCGCCAGAGGAGGAGCGCCGCTTTGCGGCTTTACCGGAAAAGTGGTTCGAAGGATGAACCCATGAATTTCTTTGTCGCCGTCATTCGCGCGATCGGCGCGATGAACAAGTTAATTGGAAATGTATTTTCCTGGCTAGCGCTGGCCATGGTCCTCATCTGCTTCACGGTGGTGATCCAGCGTTATGCTCTTGGCTTCACTGTCCTGTGGATGCAGGACCTCTACGTCTGGCTGAACGGTGCCATGTTCACCGCGGTTGCCGGTTTCGCGTTGTTGCGCGACGATCATGTCCGCGTCGACATCTTTTACCGGCCGGCATCGATTCGGACGAAGGCGATCATCGACCTCATCGGCGTCATCTTCTTCCTGCTGCCGTTCTGCTGGATCGTCACGAGGTACAGCTGGAACTACATCGGGCGTTCATGGCGGCTCTATGAGGCATCAGGCAACGTCGGCGGCATGCCGGGCCTTTTCATTCTGAAGAGCTTCATTCTGGTTTTTGTGGTGGTGGTCGCGCTGCAGGGCATCGCTTGGGTCCTGCGCTCGATCCTCGTTCTGCGGGGGCAGGAACACCTGTTGCCGAGCCAATACCGCTACCCGGTGCATCAGGAGTAATCGCTAGATGGATACGGTACTTATCGGCGAGCTTCTCGCCGGGCTGATGTTCTTTGGCATCATCGGCTTCCTCATGCTCGGGTTCCCGGTCGCGTTCTCGCTGGCCGGTGTGTCGCTCGGCTTCGGCGCGGTGGGCATGTATTTCGGCGTCTTCGATCCGTCGAACTTCGGATCGCTTGCCAACCGCTACATCGGCACCATGACCAACGAAGTGCTGGTCGCCGTGCCGCTCTTCATCTTCATGGGCGTGCTCCTTGAGCGTTCGCGCATCGCCGAACAACTGCTCATCACCATGGGCAAGCTCTTCGGCAACATGAGCGGCGGTCTCGGCATCTCGGTCATCGTCGTGGGCGCGCTGCTCGCGGCGTCGACCGGCGTCGTTGGCGCCACCGTGGTCACCATGGGCCTGATTTCGCTGCCAGCAATGTTGCGCTCGGGGTACGATCCACGCATCGCCTGCGGCGTTATCTGCGCGTCCGGCACCCTTGGTCAGATCGTGCCACCGTCGACCGTGCTCATCTTCATGGGTGACATTCTGACCGGCATCAACGCGCAGGTTCAGATGGCCAAAGGCAACTTCGCTCCGGTCCCGGTGTCGGTTGGCGACCTCTTCGCCGGCGCGATCATCCCGTCGATGCTGCTGGTGGCCCTCTACCTCGGCTGGATCATCTTCAAGTCGATCGTCGACCCGCAGTCCTGCCCGGCAACACCGGTTCCGCCGGAAGAAAGGAAGGGCCTTCTCAAGGAAGTCGTCGTCGCCCTGGTTCCGCCGCTCGCGCTCATCGTCGCGGTGCTCGGCTCGATCCTTGGTGGCATCGCCACCCCGACGGAAGCGTCTTCGGTGGGCGCGGTCGGCGCGATGATCCTGGCAGCTCTTCGCGGCCGCCTGAATTTCGCGGTGCTCCGCGAGGCGACAATGTCGACAGCCTCGATCACCTCGATGGTGTTCATCATCCTGTTCGGCGCGTCGGTCTTCTCGATCGTCTTCCGCCTGATGGGCGGCGAGAATCTGGTGCACGAGTTCCTGTCGAACCTGCCGGGCGGCATCGGCGGCGCGATCTTCGTCGTGATGTTCCTGATGTTCCTGCTGGGCTTCATCCTCGACACGTTCGAGATCATCTTCATCGTGGTGCCGATCACGGCCCCGGTGCTCTTGAATCTCGGCGTCGACCCGGTCTGGCTGGGCGTGATGATCGGCGTGAACCTGCAGACCTCGTTCATGACCCCGCCGTTCGGCTTCGCCCTGTTCTACCTGCGCGGGGTGGCGCCCAATAACGTGTCGACCGGTATGATCTACAAGGGCATCATCCCGTTCGTCGCGATCCAGGTGGTTGCGGTGTTGCTGATCTACACGTTTCCGGGGCTGGCGACGTGGCTGCCGCGCTGGATTTACAGCTGATCGCGCGATACACTTGACGACGATACCGATGCCGGCGGATGTCTCTCTGCCGGCATCTTTGTTTAGGAGAAACACATTGGATCTCGCCTACAAGGAACGCTCCGACACGTTGCAAGAGGCGCTGAAGCGCGCCGCCGATATGCCGGGACCGAGCGTCACCCTGCGCGAGATACTTGCCGAAGTCGGTGACCACGGCCCGCTGATCCTCTGCGCCGTACTATGCGTGCCGTTCATGATCCCGGTTTCGATCCCCGGCGTCAGCACGGTGTTCGGGCTCGCCGTGCTGCTGCTTGGGGTTGGCATCACGCTCAACCGCATGCCGTGGCTGCCGCGCCAGATCATGGATCGCAAGATCAACGCGGAAAAGCTCGGGGGCGTGCTGCGGCGCGGCATCGACATCGTCGCACGTGTGGAAGCGGTGATCCGCCCGCGCCTCGGCTTTCTCACCAGCGGCGCGATGGCCAGCCGCATCAACGGCCTCGCGATCATTGCCGGCGCCGTGCTGCTGATGCTGCCGCTCGGGCTCGTGCCCTTCTCCAACACGCTGCCGGCGCTCGCCATCATCCTGTTTTGCATCGGCATGTCACAACGCGACGGCGTGCTGGTGATCGGCGGCTACGCGATGCTGGTCGCAACCGTGATCTACTTCTCGGTTCTCGCCTATGCTGCGATTGCCGCGGGACGCGGCCTCGCCGCCCTGCTGGGCTCGGGCTGAAGGATCAAAATCCTCAATGAAAAAAGGCCCGGATCGCCCCGGGCCTTTTTTTTGCGATCGGTTACCGATCAGAGCTGCAGGTACTTCTCGCGAGCTTGGATGAACAGCGAGTCGGTGCCGTCCGTCTTCTGACGGACGATCTTGAACGCGTTCATGAAGCTCTCTGCGGTCTTCTTGGTTAGCGGATCGCTTGAGGCGAGCAGCTCGTCCATGATTTCCTTTGCAGCCTTTGCGCCAGCTTCCAGAATTTCATCCGGGAACTGGCGGACCTGAACGCCGTGGTCGTTGACCAGCGTCTGCAGCGCGCGCGGGTCGTTAGCGGCAAAATCGGCGGCGACAGCGTCGTACTCGGCCTGGCAAACGTCCTTGATGATCGCCTGCAGGTCAGCCGGAAGCGCCTGATACTTGGCCTTGTCGACGACGAGTTCGGTTGCGAGGCCCGGCTCAATGAAGCTCGGGAAGTAGTAGTTCTTCGCGATCTGGTAGAAACCGAGCGCAAGGTCGTTGTACGGGCCAACGAACTCAGCCGCGTCGAGCGTGCCCGACTGCAGCGCCTGGAAGATTTCGCCAGCAGCAAGGTTGGTCACCGATGCGCCAAGCTTCTGCCATACCTGTCCACCGAGACCCGGGGTACGGAAGCGAAGGCCCTGAATGTCCTTGACCCCGGTGATCTCATTGCGGAACCAGCCACCAGCCTGCGTGCCCGTATCGCCCGACAGAAAGCCCTGAACGCCGAACTGATCGTAGATCTCATCCCAGATTTCCTGGCCGCCGAGATAACGAACCCAGCCGGTGAGCTCGCGCGAGGTCATGCCGTATGGAACGCCGGTGAAGAACGACAGGCCGGTCGACTTGTTCTGCCAGTAGTAGGCAGCGCCGTGGCTCATTTCAGCATTGCCATCGATGACGGCGTCGAGAGCCTGAAGACCCGGAACCAGTTCGCCAGCCGAATAGACCTGAACCGTCAGACGACCGCCCGAAGCGGCGGTGATACGATCTGCGAGACGCTGCGCGCCAACGCCCATGCCCGGAAAATTCTTTGGCCACGTGGTAACCATGCGCCAGGTCTGATTGCCCTGAGCAATTGCCGGTGCAGCCAGGGTAGAAGCGGCTGCGACCGCGCCGGCACCGGCTACGCCGGCCTTCTTGAAGAACGATCGACGATCCATGAATGTCCTCCCAAGTGATCTCGATAGAAATGCGAAATGGACTTCGAGGGGGCAGGATTCGCCGATGCAGTTCTTCCTCCCCCAGCAACCCGCGCGTATCAATACACGCGTTATGGCGTGTGTCTAGCTGTCCAACTCCGGTTATTCCACCATCTAGTCTTCCCTTAACCTGTGAAGTTCTAGCTGATGCGGTAAGGCCACAACCGCTTGGAAAGGCTCACAAACACGATTAGATATGTCCAACCGCGAGGAGCTTTCAGGATCCAATCATGCGCCAGCCACTTGTCGCCGTATCGACCGACACACGCCAGTTCGAAAACTACACCTGGCATGCGGCGCCGCAGCAATATCTCGAGGCCGCGGTGGCCGTTGCTGGCGTCCTTCCGGTGCTGGTTCCCTCCTTCGGCGATCGCATCGATCTCGACTCCGTCCTCGACAATGTCGACGGCGTGCTGATCACTGGCTCGCGCTCCAACGTGAATCCGGAGCTCTATGGCGGCGAGGCGACTGAGGAGAACGGGCCTTACGATCCGGCGCGTGACTCGACCTCGATCCCGCTGATTCGCCGCGCTATCGAGCGCGGGGTGCCGCTGCTTGCCATCTGCCGCGGCATCCAGGAGATGAACGTGGCGCTTGGCGGCACGCTGGCGACCGAGATCCAGGAGCGCGAGGGCGTGTGGGATCACCGCGCCCCCGTCAGCGACAATCGGGATGAGCGCTTCGCGATCCGCCAGCCGGTTCAGATCAAGGAAGGTTCGTGCCTCGCAAATGTCTTCGGCGCCGGCGAGATCATGATCAACTCCGTCCACCGCCAGGCGGTCGAAAAGCTGGGTGAGCGGCTGCAGGTTGAGGCGGTTGCCCCTGACGGCACCGTTGAAGCTATTTCCGTGATCGGCAGCCGGGCGTTCGCCGTCGGTGTTCAGTGGCATCCGGAATATTGGGCCAAGAGCGACGATGCGTCGGCGCGCATCTTCCGCGCATTCGGCGATGCCGTACGCGAGCATGCCGCGTCGCGCGCCCTGCGCACCGCGGCCGAATAAGTCAGCTACATTGCAAACAGGGCGAGCAGCGGTTCACGCGGCGCGAACGATTCGAGCGCCGCGCCGTCGCCTGCGGCAAACTCTGCCGCCACGTCGCCGCTGGAGCTGACGAAGGCGACCGAGCCGTCATCGCGGTCGATCCACCACTTCACCTTGGCCAGCGCGGGCAGCTGCTGCGAGCAGTCAGGCGTCACGGTAAGGTCCTTCTTCGGCCCTTCGCCAACAGCCGTGATGACGCAATCGCTTTTCACGCCGCCGGCAACGAGGAAGAACTTCTCGCCGCCGACGAGACCGTTCTTGATCGACGAGACGGTGACCGGATCAATCCCGGCATCCTGGGCGAAGAAATCTTGCTGGTACGCAAGCGCGGCAATTGCGGCCACGATGCCCGCATAGACCATCTTCATCGGTAGTCCCTCGATTGACCTGACGAGCGGCAAATCATGCCGCCCGTATGGTTAATCAATTGCTAATATTATTGAGGGCTACAGGTCAACCTTTCGGGTTGAGATGTTCCGTCTCGGGCGTGGGCGAAATCGCGCGGCCTTCCGTGAACCACGACAGCAGGTTGTCGACCACGAGGTCGGCCATCGCCTGGCGGGTGTGGATCGTTCCCGAGCCGACATGCGGCAGCAGCGAGGTGTTTTCCAGCTTCAGCAGGGCCTCCGGCACGTGGGGCTCATTGGCGAAGACGTCGAGGCCGGCCGCCATGATGACGCCGTTCGCCAGCGCCTGCGCCAGTGCGTCCTCGTCGACCGAGGTGCCGCGGCCGATATTGATGAAGATGCCATCCGAACCAAGCGCCGCCAGTACTTCCGCGTTGATCGCCTTGTCGGTCGACGCGCCGCCGGGCGCGATGCAGATCAGCGTGTCGACGGCGCCGGCCAGCTCGACCAGCGTCGGATAGTAGGTGTAGCTCACGCCCTCGACCGGGCGGCGGTTGTGGTAGCTGATCGGCAGGCCGAAGGCCTCTAGGCGGCGGGCGATGGCCTTGCCGATGCGGCCGAGGCCGAAGATGCCGACCTTGCGGTCGCGCAGCGTGCCGCGCGTCAGCGGATAGTCGCCAACGGATGTCCACTTGCCCTCGCGCAGCCAGGCCTCGGCCTTCGGGAGTTCGCGAACCGTGTTGAGGAGAAGGCCGATCGCGGTGTCGGCGACTTCCTCGGTCAGCACGTCCGGCGTGTTGGTGACGACGACGCCCTTCTTGCCTGCATAGCCAGAGTCGACGTGGTTGTAGCCGACACCGAAGCTCGAGATGATTTCGAGGTTCGGGAACGCGTCGATGTACGTCGCGTCGATCGGTGCGTTGGCGACGGTCGAAACCGCCAGCGCACGCACCTGCGCGCGTTCTTCCTCGCTCAGCAGGGACGCATCCGGGGTCTCGGTGACGAACACCTTGAACGCGCCGTGGATGCGATCGACCGCATGCTGATGCAGCTTAACGGGGATGAGGACCGTGATGTCGTGTGTATCGGCCAAAGCGCCGGCTCCTTGCAGTTGTCTTGAATTTGATGGTGAACCTACGCAGGCTGGCGCTCGCACGCAACCGGCCGGCGCGAGAGTTGAAACTTAGCGTTCGACTGGCTTGCCGGTAGACTGGCGGACGTGCAACTCGGGCCGGATCAGCTCTTGCCCGCCATGCACCTCAATCCCGTTGAGCCGGTCAAGCAGCGTTCGCGCCGCGCGGCGGCCGACCTCGCGCTGCCCGTTCCACACGGTCGTCAGCGCCGGCGTTGCAATCGCCGCTTCCTCGAGATCGTCGTACCCGGTGACGGAAATATCGACGCCCGGAACGAGTCCGGCGCGATAGATACCGTTCATCAGACCGATCGCAACGAGATCGTTCCAGCACACGGCAGCGGTAGGCTTGTCCTTATGCGCCAGAAACTGCTGCGAGGCTTCAAAGCCGGCCTGCTTGGTGCGCGGGCCCGGAATACGCCAGTCAGGACGCACCTCCAGCCCTGCATTCTGCATGGCGTTGAGATAGCCCTGATAACGGTCGCGGCCGGTCGAGGTCTGGTCGGTGCCGCCGATCATGACAATGCGGCGATGGCCGAGCGAGATCAGGTGGTTGGTGGCGAGCGCCGTGCCAAAAGTGTCGTCGCCGCGGAACACGGGCACGTCCGCCCCTGGCACAGAGCGCGCGATCAGCACGGCCGGCAGGCCGTTCTCTTCCACCATGCGGATGTCTTCGGCCGGCGTTCCGATCGCCGGCGACATGATCACGCCATCGGCGCCAAGCTGCAGTAGGGTGTCGAGGAAGGTGCGCTGCTTATCGAGCTTGTCATAGTGGTTCGACAGAAGGAAGGTCTGGCGGCTCCGGTCGAGCTCGGTCTCGATCGAGCGCAGGATCTCCGCAAAGAATGGGTTCATGATGTCGTGCACGACGACACCGACGATGCCCGAGCGAGAAGTACGCAACGATGCTGCCCGGCGGTTGTAGATGTAGCCGATTTCGCGGGCATATTCCTTGATGCGATCGCGGGTGGAGTCGGCGACCAGCGGACTGTCGCGCAGTGCCAGCGAAACGGTCGCCGTGGAGACGCCGAGCGCCTCAGCGATCGTCGACAGCTTGATCTTCTGAGCCAGGGAACCCCTCCGAGAGACAGTCTTCATGCTTAAACTGTTTAAATGTGGTTATGCCATCCCCAGCCGGGAGTTCAAAGCTTTTTTGCCAGATCGCTTGCGTCGCAGCCGGGAGTTGTTCTGCTGCGTTTTCTGAGCGTGTGCTCGCGGTGGATGATGTAGAGGCCTGAGGATACGATGATCGCAGCGCCCGCCAGCGTCCAGAGATCCGGAAGATCGGCAAAGACGATCCAGCCGAGCAGGATCATCCAGAGCATCTGCGAGTACGGATAAGGTGCGAGTGCCGAGGTTGAGGCCATCTTGTAGGCCTTGATCAGCAGATAGTGCCCGTAGCCACCGAGTGGCCCGAGGATCAGGAGCAGCAGCCACTGAAGGCCGTCGCTCGGCAGCGAGCCGTAAAGCGGCACCACCGGAAACATCAGCACGGTCGGCGCCAGCGCCGAATAGAAGATCAGGCTTTCCGTTGTCTCGGTCGCGCCCATCTTGCGCGTCATCAGCACGTAGAAGCTGTAGCTCAGCATCGAGCAGATCGACAGCACATGGCCGACGCCGAAGGTGCCAAAGCCCGGCCGAGTGATGACCAGCACGCCGAGGAAGCCGACGAGCACGGCCACCCAGCGCCGCCAGCCGACCGTTTCTCCGAGCAGCGGCCCGGCCAGCGCCGTGATGATCATCGGCGCGAAGAAGTAGATCGAGATGGTTTCGGCAAGCTGCAGCGTGCGCAGCGCGAGGAAATTGAAGATTGTCGAGCCGACCAAGAAGACGCCGCGCAGCACCTGCGCCGGAATGTTGTGCGTCCGGTAGAGGATCGGGTTCCTCCACCCCCTGAACAGGATCAGCGTCAGCACGAGGTGCACGGAAAAGCGCATCCATGCCACGAACGGAGCGGCCATGCCGTGCGTCACCAGATATTTCGCGCTCGTATCAAGGAACGAAAACAGGAAGCACGCCGCGAACACGACGAGGATCGCAGCGGCGGGTGTCGCAGCCTCGGTATCGGTATTGTTTGGGGTCAAGTCGAGGACCGAAAATCAGATGTCATGTGAAATGACAATTCTGCCAAGGTCCGGCCGGACGCAAGGGAAATCTTCAGGCGTCTTCCGTCTCTTCGGGCTCCGGCTCATCGTCCCGTTCTTCCGCCGCCTGCACCGCCCGGTCGAGCTGCTTCGTCGACGACAGGTTATCCTCGATCCGGCTGAGCAGCTTCATCAGCGTTTTCTGCTCTTTCTTGTCGAGGCCCTTCAGCGCGCGCTTCTCGTTCTTGCGCACCGCCTTCTCGATCTCGCGGATCGCGTTGCGGCCTTCCTCGGTGAGGAAGATGTGCGCTTGCCGGGCGTCCGTCGCCGAGGCGCGCTTCTCGACGAAACCTTGCGACTGGAGCCGGTTGATAGCCTTGGTGATGGTCGGTGGCCGCACGCCCAGCCGCGCCGCGAGCTGCCCAGGGGTCAGGCCGTCCTCGCGATCCAGCGCGATCATGATCTGGTCCTGCCCAGCATAGAACCCGTGCGCCAGCAAGCGGGCGGCAAGCGCGGTGCGCGACAGCCTGGCCGTTGCCTGCAGCTTGGCCATCACTGCCGATCTGTTCGCTTTCGACATCCTGTCCTCCTGCGATACGGGATTGCCCACGCCGTGCCCCGGGGATAGCGTGCCGGCTTACTCCCCCATCGCAGAGCCCAATAACAGAAACATGACAGCCAACGAAGTTTTTCGAGGCGACGCTGCGATAGCCGTCCTGCCTCTCGGTGCCACCGAGCAGCACGGCCCGCACCTGCCCTTCGAGACCGACACCATCATCGCCGAAGGCGTGGCCAGGCGCGTCGAGGCAATGCTCCCCGAAAGCCTCGAGGTCGAATTCCTGCCGGTCGAACCGGTCGGCTATTCGCCCGAGCACATGGATGTCGACGGAACGAAGACCCTCACCTTCGACGAAGCGATCAACCGCTGGATCGGGATCGGCGAACAGGTCAAGGCGCGCGGCATCCGCCGCCTCGTCTTCCTCAACGCGCATGGCGGCAACTCGCCGCTGATGACGATCGTCACCACCGAACTTCGGGTGCGCCACTCGATGCTGGCAGTTGCCTCAAGCTGGACCCGTTTCGGCTATCCCTCGAAATGGGTGTCACCGGAAGAGAAGGCACGCGGCATCCACGGCGGCTTCATCGAGACAAGCGTGATGCTGGCGCTGCGCCCGGACCTCGTGGACATGGCGAAGGCACGCGACTTTGAATCGGCACAGTCCCGCTTCGAACAGGAATTCAAGCACCTGCGCGCGTATGGCCCGCATGCCTTTGGCTGGAAGATGAGCGACCTGTCGCCAGAGGGCGTTGTCGGCAATGCGGCAGCCGCAAATGCGGAGGCCGGCAACGACATGCTGGATCACGCTGGGCGCGGTTTCGTCGAACTGCTGGTGGATGTCGCGAAGTTTGACCTCAACAGCTTGCGCTAGAGACGTGCAATCGCGGTTCCGCCGTCCTATATGCTCTTCACCAATCAAATTCAGCCCAGAGGCTAGGACATGACGCAGGCGCAAATTCCGGTGACGGTGCTCACCGGCTATCTCGGCTCCGGCAAGACCACCCTTTTGAACCGCATCCTCACTGAGGACCACGGCAAGCGCTACGCCGTCATCGTCAACGAATTTGGCGAGATCGGCATCGACAACGACCTGATCGTGGAATCCGACGAGGAAATCTACGAGATGAACAATGGCTGCATCTGCTGCACGGTGCGCGGTGACCTGATCCGCACCGTCGAGGGCCTGATGCGCCGCCCCGGCCGCTTCGACGCCATCCTTGTCGAGACCACCGGCCTTGCCGACCCCGCCCCGGTCGCGCAGACCTTCTTCATGGACGATGACGTCCGCGCCAAGACCAAGCTCGACGCAGTCGTGGCACTGGTCGACGCAAAGCACCTGCCGCTTCGCCTCAAGGATTCGAAGGAAGCGGAAGACCAGATCGCGTTCGCCGACGTCGTCATTCTCAACAAGACCGACCTCGTCAGCGAGGACGAGCTGCGTGACGTTGAAGCTGCCGTCCGTGCGATCAACCCGACCGCTCGGATCCACAAGACGCAGCGCTCGGCCGTTGATCTGAAGGAAGTTCTCGATCGCGGCGCGTTCGACCTGTCGCGCGTGCTGGAGAGCGATCCGCACTTCCTCGACGCGGACGAGCATGACCACGATCACGTCTGCGGCCCGGATTGTGACCACGATCACGTCTGCGGCCCGGATTGTGACCACGATCACCATCACCATGATCACCACCACCATCATGGCGTCTCCCCGATCCATAATGTTGGCGTGACCTCGATCTCGTTGCGCGCCAGCGAGATGGACCCGAAGAAGTTCTTCCCGTGGCTCGAGAAGACCACGCAGATGGACGGCCCGAACATCCTTCGTCTCAAGGGCATCATCGCCATCAAGGACGATCCGGACCGCTATGTCGTCCAGGGCGTGCACATGATCCTCGAAGGCGACCACCAGCGTCCGTGGAAGGATGACGAGAAGCGCGAAAGCCGTCTCGTCTTCATCGGCCGCGAGCTCGATGCCGAGCGCCTCAAGCGCACCTTCGAGGCCTGCCAGGCCGCTTGATTGCCAAGTAAAAAATGCCCGCCGGGCGCCTCGTGCGTCCGGCGTCTTTACGTGACGCGCTTGCCCACGTATTCCGGGGCTCACGATGACTGCGCTTCGCGCGCCGCAATCCGAGGAATTCTGACCCGTGCCAACTGTCGCTCCCATTGATCTCGACGGACACTGCATCACCGCGTGCTGGCTGGACGGCGTGCCGTTCTTCGCGCTGGCGGACGGCACTGTGCACCGACTGGACCATGGCCAGCAGACGACCGAGGCGCATGACGGCCTGCTCTGTGCAGTCCCGGCCCTCGATGGCAAGGCGCTGGTCACTGGCGGCGAGGACGGCCGCGTATGCTCGATCGCCGCGGACGGCACCGTCACCGAGGTCGCCAATATCGGCCGCAAGTGGGTGAACACGGTTGCGGCTGGGCCGCGCGGCGCGATCGCCTTCGGCGCTGGCCGCGTTGCCCATGTCCGCCTGCCTGATGGCACGGTCAATGATTTCCAGCACCAGCGCTCCGTCGAGGGCATTGCCTTCGCGCCCAAGGGCCTGCGCATCGCCGTCGCCCGCTACAATGGCGCGACGCTGCACTTCCCCGCAGCCGCCGGCAAGCCGGTGGAGCTTGAATGGGCCGGCGCGCACACCATGGTCACCTTCTCGCCCGACGGCAATTTCCTCGTCACCGCGATGCAGGAAAACGCCCTGCACGGCTGGAAGCTGTCCGACGGCAAGCACATGCGAATGGCCGGCTACCCGGCCAAGGTGAAGAGCCTGTCTTGGAGCAACAAGGGCCGCTGGCTCGCAAGCTCCGGCGCTCCGGCTGCCATCGTGTGGCCATTCCTGACCAAAGACGGCCCGATCGGCAAGGCACCGCTTGAGCTCGGCACGCGCGGCGACACCCTGGTCACCTCGGTCGCCTTCCACACCACCGACGAGATCCTCGCCATCGGCTATGCCGACGGCATGATCATGGCGGCGCGCGTGGCGGACCAGAAGGAAATCCTTTTGCGCCGGCCGGGCAAGGGCGCAATCACCTCGATGACCTGGGACGGTGAAGGCCGCCGCCTCGCCTTCGGCAGCGAAGCTGGAGACTGCGGCGTCATCGACGTCGCGGGCTGAGCTATTCGGCGAAACAGCTGATCTTGCCGCTGAGCGAGGCGGTCTTCGCCTCGCCGTCGGTCACGTCCGTCATGTCGTAGACCTCGATCCGGAACGAGCCCGTGTCTTCGCCTGACGTCGCGCTCAAGATCGTCGCCTCGACATAGCCGTGCGGAGCATCGCCCTCCCGCTCGCGATAGAGCTTCAGCTTCAATCCGTCACCATCGAGCCAATACTGGGCGACGTGCTCGCGAGCGAACTCGACCTTGCGCAGGTCTTCCGCGATCTCAGGATCGTTCACCTCGAGTGAACCGTCGAGGCTGAACAGCGCGCTGCCCATGCCCCGCGACACGCCGCCGCTGATGCTGATGCGCGCGTTTCCGTAATCCGCCTCGCACGAGATGCCTCCGGACGCCATGGCTGGCCCACTCGCCAGCACGGCCATCACCATTGCCACCCCTAGCCGCATTCCCGAACCTCCTGCGAATCGCGTCAACCTTGTTTGTGCTGGGTGGTTGCGGCTCCTTTGCGGCAAGGCTAGGAACTTGCAGGCGTTTGGAGGAAATTGCGTGGACGACATGACTGGGACCATCGGCGGCATCAGCCGCGCCCGCATCACCGCCTTCAGGGAGCGCGAGGCGGAGATTTATGCAGCGGCGCGCCCGCAGTCGAAGGCACTGATCGGCCAGGGAGCGGCAGGTTATCTCGGTGGCGTGCCGATGCACTGGATGCAAGACTGGCCGATGCCGTTCCCCTTCATCGTCAAGAAGGCCGAAGGCGCGAAGATCAAGGACATCGACGGCAACAAGCTCGCCGACTTCTGCCTCGGCGATACCGGCTCTATGTTCGGCCATTCGCCAGAGCCGGTGGTTGAGGCAATTAAGCGCCAGAGCAAGCGCGGCCTCACCTACATGCTGCCGAGCGATGACGCGCTGATGGTTGGTGAGTTGCTGGTTGAACGCTTCGGCCTGCCCTACTGGCAGATCGCGACCACCGCCACCGACGCCAACCGCTTTGCGCTGCGCGTTGCGCGCGCCGTCACCAACCGCCCGAAGATCCTCGTCTTCAACGGCTGCTATCATGGCTCGGTCGACGAGACCTTCGTGCAGCTGCGCCATGGCTGGCAGGTCAACAAGGCAGGGCTGGCAGGCGAGTTCCGCGACCTCACCCGCGGCGCGGTCGTGGTCGAGTTTAACGACATCGAGGCGGTCGAGCGCGCGCTTGCCGAAAGGGACATCGCCTGCGTCATTACCGAGCCGGTGATGACCAATTCCTGTATGGTGCTGCCCGAGCCCGGCTTCCACGAGCAGCTGCGCGAGGTCACCCGCAAATACGGCACGCTGCTCCTCATCGACGAGACCCACACCATCTCGACGGGGCCCGGCGGCTACACGCGCGGCTACGGGCTGGAGCCTGACCTCTTCGTCCTCGGCAAGCCCATCGCCGGCGGCGTCCCCGCCAGCGTCTGGGGCATGACGGAAGAAGTCGCCGCACGCTGGCAGGCCTATCTCGAGACCAAGGAGCCCGGCTATTCCGGCATGGGCACGACGCTCTCGGCCAACCCGCTCCAGTTCGCCGCCATGCGCGCGATGCTGGAAGATGTGATGACCGAGGAAGCCTACGAGCACATGGAAGAGCTCGCCGACCGCCTGCAGCAGGGCCTTGCCGAAGCCATCGACGACAACGAGCTCGGCTGGCACGTCGTCCGCGTCGGCGCCCGCGTCGAGTTCATCTGCGCGCCGGGCCCGCTCGCCAACGGCACCGAGGCCGCCGCTGCCCACGCGCCGGAACTGGAGGCGGCCATCCACCTCGGTCTCGTCAACCGCGGCTGCCTGATCGCGCCGTTCCACAACATGATGCTGGTCTCGCCGGCGACAAAGGAAAAGCATGTAGACCGCCTCATTGAGGCGTTCGACGATATCGTCTCGGAGCTGGCAGAGTGACCCTTTCCCCATCCGGTTCGAGCGTCGAGGAAGCGCTGTCCTTCCTCGATGCCCATCCTGAAATCGAAGCCTTTGACATCGTCCTGACGGATGCCAATGGCATCGGCCGTGGGAAGATCATCCGCCGCCACGAGCTGCAGGGCGTTTATGAGAACGGCCGCCACCTGCCGATCTCGATCCTTGGCCTCGATATCGTCGGCGAGGATGTTCACGAGACGGGCCTGATCTGGGACGCCGGCGATGGCGATCTGCGGGCCTGGCCGATCCCCGGCTCTCTGGTGCCGTTGCACGGCACTAACCCGCCGCGCGGGCAGGTGCTCCTGTCGATGTACGACCTCGACGGCAATCCGATGACCAGCGACCCCCGCCATGCGCTGAAGCGCGAGGTCGACGCGTTTGCCGCGCGCGGCCTCTATCCAGCCGGCGCGTTCGAGCTCGAGTTCTTCCTGCTTTCCAATGAGCGCGACAGCGAGGGCCGCGTCCAGCCTGCCCGTGCGGTGCTCGACGGCCGGGCCAGCAACAAGACCGAGGTCTATTCGGTCGATCACCTGCACGGCATGGAGCCGCTGTTCTCGGACATCTACAAGGCCGCAGCCGCGCAAGGCATTCCCGCCGAGACAGTCATCTCGGAATACGCTCCCGGCCAGTACGAGCTGACGCTCAACTACCGCAAGGACATCCTGCGCGCAGCCGACGACCTTTTGATGCTCAAGCGCCTCGTGCGCATGCAGGCGCGCCGCCACGGCGTCACCGCCTGCTTCATGGCAAAGCCCATCGAGCGCTATGCTGGCTCGGGAATGCACCTGCACGTCTCGATGCAGGATGGCGAGGGCCGAAACGTCTTCACCGAGGAGCGCGACGGCGAGTGGTCCCCGACGCTGCTGCATGCGCTCGGCGGACTCACCGCCACCATGGCGGAGTCGATGCTGGTCTTTGCGCCGCACGCGAACTCCTGGCGCCGTTTTGTCTCCCAGTCATATGCGCCAGTCGCACCGACCTGGGGCGTCAACAACCGTTCGGTCGCCTTGCGCGTGCCGGCAGGCTCGAAGTCTGCCCGCCGCATCGAGCACCGCCCGTCCGGCGTCGATGCGAACCCGTATCTCGTTGCGGCCACGGTTCTTGCAGGCATAGCGAAGGGCCTCGACGAAAAGCTCGACCCCGGCGCTGAGACGACCGGCAACGGCTACGAACGCGAGCGCGCCAATGGTGCGGAGATGCCGGCCGACTGGCTGTCGGCAATCAAGGCGGCGGAGGCCTCCAGCTTTCTTAAAGAAGCGCTGGGCGAGGACATGCACCGCACCTTCACGGCCATCAAGCGCGCAGAGTACTTGCGCGTTGCCCGCACGGTGAGCGAGCTCGACTACCACCTCTACCTGCACGAGGTCTGAGTTTCGCACTTTACGAAAATCGTGATTGGACGGAAGTTCGTCCGGAACATATGTAGAACATATGTCTGGTCTGTCCCTCCGTGAAAAGCTCAGCATCCTCGCCGACGCTGCGAAGTACGATGCGTCCTGCGCGTCTTCCGGTGCCGCCGGCCGCAACTCGCTCAAGTCCAAAGGCATCGGCTCGACCGAAGGGAGCGGCATCTGCCACTCCTACGCCCCCGACGGGCGCTGCATCTCGCTCCTAAAAATCCTGCTGACGAATTTCTGCATCTACGACTGCGCCTACTGTATCAACCGTTCGTCATCCAACGTGCGCCGCGCCCGCTTCTCCGTCGATGAGGTGGTGAGGCTCACGCTCGACTTTTACAAGCGTAACTACATCGAGGGCCTGTTCCTCTCCTCCGGTGTGATCCGCTCGCCTGACGAGACGATGGCCGAGATGGTGGAGATCGCCCGGCGTCTGCGCATCGAGCACTCTTTCCAGGGCTACATCCACCTCAAGACGATCCCTGAGGCGAGCGACGAGCTGATCGAGCAAGCCGGACTCTACGCCGACCGCCTGTCGATCAATGTCGAGCTGCCGACCGACGAGGGTGTGAAGCGCTTGGCGCCGCAGAAGAAGCCGGAGACGATCCGCGTTTCGATGGCGAACCTGCGCCTCAAGATCGAGGAGAAGTCTGAGCCAACCCTGCAGACAAAGCGCAAGCAGCGCTTCGCGCCGGGCGGGCAGTCGACACAGATGATCGTCGGCGCCGACGCCACCACCGACGCGGAAATCCTGACGACCTCGTCGCGACTTTATTCCGGCTACAAGCTCCGCCGCGTCTACTATTCGGCGTTCAGCCCGATCCCGGATTCATCCTCCGCGCTTCCCCTGATCCGTCCGCCGCTGATGCGCGAGCATCGGCTCTACCAGGCCGACTGGCTGATGCGCTTCTACGGCTTCGAAAAGGACGAGATCGTGGCCGCGCAGCCGAACGGGATGCTCGACCTCGAGATCGACCCCAAGCTTGCCTGGGCGCTCGCCAACCGCCACGTCTTCCCGGTCGACGTCAACCGCGCCCCCCGCGAAATGCTGCTGCGAATTCCCGGCATCGGCTCGAAGGTGGTCAAGCGCATCCTCGACATCAGGCGCTACCGAAGGCTCAGACTGGAAGACGTCGGCCGCCTGTGCGTGTCGATCGCCAAGGTACGACCATTCATCATCGCGGACGGCTGGAGCCCCGGCGGGTCGACCGACGCGCTGAACCTGCGCCAGCGGCTTGCGCCCCAACCCAAGCAGCTGTCGCTATTCTGATGGTCAGCTATTCGGTTACGCTCGCAGGGGAGACGGACTTTGCTGGCTGGCGCGACGCCGCCCGCCGGCTGGTGCTGAACGACGTACCGCCGCAGGACGTCGTCTGGCAGACGCAAGCCTCGGCCGACCTGTTCGGCGCTGGCGGCATTTCCCTGCCGGAAGTGCCGGACGGCAAAATCCTCAACGTGCCTCGCGAGTTCGTCGACGCCGCCGAGGGCGTGATTTGCCACCGCGATCCCGCGCGGCTTGCCCTTCTCTACCGGCTGCTCTGGCGCTTGCGCGACGAGCCGCMCCTTCTCAAGATTGCCTCCGACCCGGACGTCGCCGTGCTGCGCGAGATGGCAAAGTCGGTGCGCCGCGACATCCACAAGATGCGCGCCTTCGTCCGTTTCGTGCGCATCGGCGAAGGCGAGGACGAGCGCTACGTCGCCTGGTTCGAGCCGGAGCACTACATCGTTGAGCGCAACGCGCCGTTCTTCATCCGCCGCTTTACCGGCATGCGCTGGACGATCTTCACGCCGCACGCCTCCGCCGACTGGGATGGCGAAAAACTGTCGATCGGACCTGGCGCAACCCGCAACGACGTTCCGCGCGAGGACACCTCTAACGAGCTCTGGCGCACCTATTTCTCCAGCATCTTCAACCCGGCCCGTCTCAAGGTGAAGGCGATGCAGGCCGAGATGCCGAAGAAGTACTGGCGGAACCTTCCGGAGGCTTCGCTTATTCCGGATCTGATAAGGGGCGCGGACGCCGCGGCCCGCAGGATGCTGGAGACGATGCCGACCATGCCGGCTCCCCACCACGCAAAGATTCAGGAACGGGTCTGGAAGAAGGCCTCGGAGGAACAGGTTCCCGAGGTCGCCAGCAACCTTGGAGAGCTGCGCGCGCAGGCTGACGGCTGCCGCCGCTGCCCGCTCTGGCGCGACGCCACCCAGACCGTTTTCGGGGAAGGGCCCGAGAACGCAAAGATCGTCTTCGTCGGCGAGCAGCCGGGCGACCAGGAGGATCTGGCGGGACGCCCCTTCGTCGGTCCGGCCGGCCGGGTGTTCGACGAAGTGATCGAACAGGCCGGCATCGACCGCGAGAAGCTTTACGTCACCAATGCGGTGAAACACTTCAAGTTCGTCCCGCGCGGCAAGCGCCGCCTGCACCAGAAGCCGAACGCGGGTGAAGTCAATGCCTGCCGCTGGTGGATCGACAACGAGTTGAAGATGATCAAGCCGGAGCTTGTGGTGGCGATGGGCGCCACCGCCGCCCAGTCGTTGCTCGGTAAGGCGGTTCCCATCACCCGCATGCGCGGCCAAACCGTTACGCGCGAGGATGGACTGAAGGTGTTTCTTACCATCCACCCGTCCTTCATCCTGCGCATCCGCGAGAAAGAAGAGGCGCGCGCCGAGCGCGGCCGCTTCCTCAAGGACATGCAGGCGGTGGCGAAGCTCGCCTCTTAGAGGATCAGGATCGCCCGCAGGTCGTTGACATTGGTCCCGGTGGGACCCGGCACGAAGAGGTCACTCACCGCCGAAAACGCCGTCCACGCATCGTTGCGCATCAGCGCCGCCTTAGGGTCCTCGCCCGCCGCCCGCATGCGGCCCGCCGAGGTGAAGTCGGCGAAAGCGCCGGCATTGTTCTCGGAACCGTCGATGCCGTCGGTATCGGCAGCAAAGGCATGAACCCCTTCGACACCCTCGACTCCCAACGCGAACGCAAGCAGGAACTCGCTGTTGCGTCCGCCCTTGCCGCCCTTTTCGCGGATCGTCACGGTTGTTTCGCCGCCCGACAGCAGCAGCACCGGCTTTTCAAATGGCCGCCCCCGCATTGCGATCTCGCGCGCCATCGCCGCGTGAACGCCCGCCACCTCGCGCGCCTCGCCTTCCATCGAGTCAGACAGGATCACCGCTTTGATCCCGCGCTTTTCAGCCTCTGCAGCCGCCGCTTCGAGCGAGCGTGCGGCAGAGGCAATGACGTGAACCTCGTTGCCCGCAAACCGCGGATCGTCGGGCATGGGCGCGTTCGCAGCATCCGTCTCAAGATGCCGCATCGCAGCCTCCGGCAGCTTCAGCCGGTAGGCATTGACAATCGCCAGCGCATCCTGCCGGGTCGCACAATCAGGGACCGTCGGGCCCGACGCCACGAAGGCAGGGTTGTCGCCGGGAATGTCCGAGACGAGGAGCGAAACGACCTTTGCCGGATGCGCCGCCAGCGCCAGCCGCCCGCCCTTGATGGTCGAAAGATGCTTGCGCACCGTGTTCATCGCCGAGATCGGCGCGCCGGAGGCAAGCAGCGCCTCGTTGACCGCGATCTCGTCGGCAAGGGTCATACCTTCTGGCGGCGAAGGCAGCAGCGCCGAGCCGCCGCCCGAAATCAGCGCGACGACCAGGTCATCGCTCGTCAGCCCCTCGAGCTTCTCGAACAGCCGCTTCGAGGCAACGAGACCAGCCTCGTCCGGCACCGGATGCGCCGCCTCGATCACTTCGATCCGCTCGCACGCGCAGCCATAGCCGTAGCGGGTGACGACAAGGCCGTCGATCGGCCCGTCCCAGGCCTTTTCGAAGGCAGCAGCCATCTGCGCCGAGCCCTTGCCGGCCCCAATGACGATGGTGCGGCCCTTCGGCTTTGCGGGCAGGAACTGGCGGATCGCCTTTTCCGGGTCGGCGGCAGCAACCGCCGCGTTGAACAGCGCGGTGAAGAATTCGCGTGGATCAGTAATCACTTTCAGGCCGTCAGTTCGCGCTTCAGGGGGCGACCGGCAACGTAAGTTTCCCTCACGGGACGATCATCGCCCAGCGTTTGCAGCACGAACAGTTCCTCGGCAAGCGATTTTACGGTTTCCATGCGCAGCGCCATCGCCGGCGTCGCCGTCGCGTCCAGCACGACGAGGTCGGCATCGGTGCCCACATCCAGCGTGCCAATGCGCTCATCCAACGACAGCGCCTTGGCGTTGCCGAGCGTCATCTGCCAGAAGGCCGCGAACGGGTTCATCTTCTCGCCCTGCAGCGCCACGACCTTGTAGGCCTCGTCCATCGTCCGCAGCATCGAATAGGAGGTGCCGCCGCCGACATCGGTCGCTGCCGCGATTCGCACCGGCTTTGAGCGCTTCGAATAGCCCTGCCAGTCGAACAGGCCGGAGCCAAGGAAGAGGTTGGAGGTCGGGCAGAACACGGCGACCGAGCCGCTTTCCGACAGCGCATCCGCCTCGCGGTCCGACAGGTGGATGCAGTGGCCGAACAGCGCCTTCGGGCCGAGCAGACCGTAACGGGCATAGACGTCGGTGTAGTCTGTGGAGGCGGGATAGAGCTCTTGCGTGAAGGCGATCTCCGCCTTGTTCTCCGAAAGATGCGTCTGCATGTGGAGGTCCGGATGCTCGCGCATCAGCGCGCCAGCCAGCTCCATTTGTTCCGGCGTCGAGGTGATGGCAAATCGGGGCGTGACCGCATAGTGCAGCCGGCCCTTTCCGTGCCACTCGGCGATCAGCGCCTTGGTGTCGTCATAGCCAGACTGCGCGGTGTCGCGCAGGCCGTCCGGCGCGTTGCGGTCCATCATCACCTTGCCCGCAATCACCAGCATGTCGCGCGACAGCGCCTCGGCAAAGAAGGCATCGACGCTCTGCCGGTGCACCGAGCAATAGGCGGCGACCGTCGTCGTACCGTTGCGGATGATCTCGTCGCAGAACAGCCGCGCGATGCGGCGGCCGTGCTGCGCGTCGATGAACTTCGTTTCTTCCGGGAAGGTGTAGGTGTTGAGCCAGTCGAGCAGCTCGGCGCCGTAGGAGGCGATCACCTGCATCTGCGGCACATGCACATGCGCATCGATAAAGCCGGGCAGGATCAGGTGCGGACGATGGTCCTCGACCGGGACTTCACCGGCCTTTTCCGCGACCAGCGCATAGGGGCCGACCGCGGCGATCTTGCCGCCGCAGACAAGGATGCCCCCGTCTTCCTCATAGACGTACGAGGCGCGATCATCGACGGTTTCAGGGCGGGAACGAAACGAAAGCGTGCGGCCGCGAAGCAGACGTTCGGTCATCGGTGGTGTCCTTCTTGCGAGGCGAAGCGTTGGCGTTGCCCCTCACCTGCCTGCCGGCATGCTATCCCCGTAAGCGGGGAGAGGAACGACTGCCGCGACCGTTCCGCCTTCCATTCTCCCCGTTCACGAGGAGAAGGTGCCCGGAGGGCGGATGAGGGGCAGCGCCCAACGTCTAAATCCTTCACTTCATCGCCTCTTCGAACCAGGCGACGATCAGCGCGCGTTCTTCCTTGGTGATGCCGGAGACATTGGCAGGCGGCATGGCGTGGCTGCGCCCCGCCTGCAGGTAGATCTCGCGGGCATGCTCGGCGACAGCGACGTCGGTGTCGAGCCGCACGCCTTTCGGCGTGAAGTGGATGCCGTCCCAGGCAGGCTCGGCCGCGTGGCACATCGAGCAGCGGCCCATGACGGTGTCGCGCACGGCGGCAAAATGGGTCGACTGCATGAAGCGCTCAGCTGACGGCGACGGCTTCTCTTCGCCGGTGAGCGCGGACGGCACGGTCGACAGCCACATGATAATGATGAACAGCACCGCCGCCGCGCCCCAGGTCCAGTGCGGATTGCCCTTCCGCGCATGCACCGTGTTGAAGTAGTGCCGGATCAGCACGCCGATCAGGAATACCAGCGATGCGATTACCCAGTTGAACTCGGTGGCGTAGGCCAGCGGGTAGTGGTTCGACAGCATCAGGAAGATGACCGGCAGCGTCAGGTAGTTGTTGTGCAGCGACCGGGTCTTGGCGATCTTGCCGTACTTCGGGTCGGGCTTTCGGCCGGCGATCAGGTCGGCCACCACGATCTTCTGGTTCGGAATGATGATCAGGAACACATTCGCCGACATGATCGTCGCGGTGAACGCGCCGAGATGCAGGAAAGCCGCGCGGCCGGTGAAGAGGTGCGTGTAGCCCCAGGCGATCAGAACCAGGATCGGGAACAGTACCAGCATCAGCAGCGTGTCGTTGTTCGCGAGCTTCGAGCAGCAGAGCTGGTCGTAGATCAGCCAGCCGAGCACCAGCGAACCCATCGAGATCAGGATCGCCACTGGCTGCGACACGTCGAGGACGTTCGGATCGATCAGGTAAAGGTCCGCGCCCGCGTAGTAGACGATGGCGAGCAGGAAGAAGCCCGACATCCACGTGAAGTAGGACTCCCACTTGAACCAGGTCAGGTGCTCAGGCATTCGCGCCGGCGCGACCAGATATTTCTGGATGTGGTAGAAGCCGCCGCCGTGGACCTGCCACTCCTCGCCATGCGCGCCTTCCGGCATGCCCTCCCGCTTCACGAGGCCGAGGTCGAGTGCGATGAAGTAGAAGGACGAGCCGATCCAGGCGATCGCGGTGATGACGTGCAGCCAGCGCACGCCAAACGATAGCCATTCCCAGAAAATCGCGTAGTCGTTCATCTTTGTCCCCGATAGCTGGTGCGCCCAGCATTCTTGTCACTGCGCAGCTTACGGGAAGTGGTTCAATCCGAAAGAGGGAAGAGCCACGATGACTTTCAAAAAAATCGCGAAAATGGTAGCTCAAGACCGACAGGGGAGCGAGCAACATGGCCTATCTGGACAACATCGCCGTCTTCGTGCGGGTGGTCGAGCTTGGCAATCTCTCGGCTGCCGGGCGGGACCTGCGCATTTCCCCCGCTGTTGCTTCCAACCGCATCAAGGAGCTGGAAAAGTACCTCGGTGTGCGCCTGTTCAACCGCACAACGCGTCAGCTTTCACCGACCGAGCACGGCCGTGTCTTTTACGAAGGCGCGCGCAAAGTACTGGATGCCGKGGCCGAAGCCGATGCGGCGGTGACCGCTCTTTCAGGCCAGCCGCGCGGCACGATCCGCGTCACCGCTCCGCTTGGCATCGGCCGCCGGCTGATCGCGTCCGGCATTCCGGAATTCCACGACCGTTATCCCGACATCGAGGTGCGACTGCGCCTTTCCGACCGTCATGTCGACATCATGAAGGAAGGCATCGACGTCGCCTTCCGTCTTGGACACCTGGAGGATTCCAGCCTCAGGATGCGCGGGATCATGGACTGCGAGCGCGTGCTGGCCGCGGCTCCGTCCTATCTGGAGCGCCGGGGCGAGCCGAAGACGCCGCAGGACCTCGTCAATGACAGGCACGACTGCCTTCTACTGCGCTTTCCGGGCGCGCAGGAGTTCGTGTGGACACTCAAGACGCCGGAAGGCCCGCGAAGGGTCGAGGTCCGCGGGCCGTTTGATTCAGATGATGGTGACGTGATTACCGGCTGGGCGCTCGCGGGTCGCGGGATCATCAACAAGCCGCGCTTCGACATCGAGCCATTCCTGCGGGATGGCAGGCTGAAAATCGTCCTGCCGGACAATCCGCCGCCGCCGGTGCAGCTTGCCGCAGTTTTCCCGCATAAGAAGTTTCAGGATCCCAAGGTCCGCCTGCTGCTCGACTTCATGGCGGAGCGTTGCCAGCGAATGATCCGCGAGATCCTGTCCGGCAAGGCCTAGCCGATGCCAAGGAACGACAGGATGGCAACGACGATGACCACCAGGCCGACGATATAGATGATGCTGTTCATGGTACTTCCCTCAGTTTGTTTCGTGAAAGAAACACCCTGAGGGGTAAAACGGTTCCGCCGGGCTTCTTCAGCCTCTTGAGGGAAGGTAGCGCAGGAGCTCGGCCGTCACCAGCGCGGCAATGACGGCGGGCCGCTTGTCCTTCACCTCGGTGCCGCCGATCGGGCAGATCAGCCTGCTGAACCTCTCTTCGGTTCCGCCCGCCTCGCGAAGATACCAGCTGCGGAAGGTCGCCTTCTTCGTCTTCGAACCGATCATGCCGACATAAGCAGCATCGCCGCGCGCCAGCGCCTCGGCGACGATCAGAAAATCCAGCGAATGGTCGTGGGTGAGCACCACGAAGGCCGAGTCCGGCCGCGCGTCGCGCACGACCTCTTCCGGCACCGCGGTTCCGATGGTCCTGATGCCTTCGGGGACACCCTCAAGTTCCTCCGGCCGCGTCTCCACCAGCGTCGTCGTCAGCGGCAGGAGGGACAGGGCATTGGCAAGCGCATGCCCGACATGCCCGCCGCCGAACAGAAAGACATTCGGCTGGGTCTCCTCCTCGACCGCGATGCGGGCGGGAATCGTCTGCCTGAGTTCGTCATCAACCAGCGCAAGGTCGATCGTCACCCGCCCGCCGCAGCACTGGCCGATCTCCGGGCCGAGCGGAACGTCGAGCTTCGCCGTACCGATCCTCTGAGCGATCATCTCACGGGCGCGGGCGACCGCCATGAATTCGAGCTGGCCGCCGCCGATGGTGCCAAAGATGCCGGTCGGCGAGACCAGCATCCAGGTAGCCACCTCGCGCGGCGTCGAGCCTTTCGCCTCGCTGATCTCGACCAGCGCGAGGCCGGGCGACGCGGCAAGGAAGTCGTGAAGCTGTCGCGCCTGCGGGGTCATGCCCTGCGCCACCGTTCTATCGTCCGGACTCGGCCTTCAGCCGCTCGATCGCCATCAGCACGCGCTCCGGCGTCGCCGGCGCATCGAGCCGCGGGCAGATCTTGTGATCCGCGACGCTCGCCACCGCGTCCGACAGCGCGTGCAGTACCGAAATGCCGAGCGGCAGCGGCGGCTCGCCGACCGCCTTCGAGCGGTGGATCGTCGGCTCGTAAGCCTGCGACCAGTCGGTCAGCGCCACATTGAAAATCTTTGGGCGGTCGGAGGCGAGCGGGATCTTGTAAGTCGAAGGCGCGTGCGTGCGCAGCCGGCCCTTCTCGTCCCAGACCAGTTCTTCCGTGGTCAGCCAGCCGGCGCCCTGGATGAAGCCCCCCTCGACCTGTCCCTGGTCGATCGCCGGGTTCAGCGAGCGGCCGACGTCGTGCAGGATATCGGTGCGTTCCAGAACGTACTCGCCGGTCAGCGTGTCGACCGACACTTCCGAGCATGCCGCGCCATAGGCGAAGTAGTAGAAGGCGTGGCCCTTGCCGGCTGAGCGGTCCCAGTGGATCTTCGGCGTCTTGTAGAAGCCCGCCGCCGACAGCTGCACACGCGCGACATAGGCCTGGCGCACGATCTCGTTGAACGGGATCTCTTGGTTGCCGACCCGAACGCGGTTTGGCAGGAACACGACCTGTTCCTTCGGCACGCCGTACTTTTCCGCCGCAAAATCGATCAGCCGCTTCTTGATCTGCCGCGCTGCGTCCTGCGCCGCCATGCCGTTGAGGTCGGCGCCCGATGAGGCCGCCGTCGGCGAGGTGTTCGGCACCTTGCCAGTCGTGGTGGCGGTGATGCGCACCCGGTCGAGGTCGATCTGCAGTTCCTCGGCCACCACTTGCGCCACCTTGAGATGCAGCCCTTGCCCCATCTCGGTGCCGCCGTGGTTCATGTGCACCGAACCGTCGGCATAGATATGCACCAGCGCACCGGCCTGGTTGGACTCGGTCTTGGTGAACGAGATGCCGAACTTGACCGGCGTCAGCGCAATGCCGCGCTTGATGACGCGGCTGTTGGCATTGAACGCGGCGATCTCGCGGCGGCGGCCAGCATAGTCGGCGCGTTCCTCCAGCTCGGCGACGATCTGCTGGATGATGCAGTCCTCAACCTTCTGGTGATAGGGCGTGAGGTTGCGCCCGCCGTCGCTGCCCATTGGGTCGTAGAAGTTGAGCTTGCGGATCTCGAGCGGATCCTTGCCGACCGCAAACGCCACTTCCTCGATCACGCGCTCGGCACCCACCATGCCCTGCGGGCCGCCGAAGCCGCGAAAGGCTGTGTTGGAGACGGTGTTGGTCTTCAAGAGCGCCGACTTCGCATGCACATGCGGGAAGAAATAGGCGTTGTCGCAGTGAAACAGGGCGCGGTCGCCCACCGGGCCCGACAGGTCGGCCGAGAAGCCGGCCCTGAGCGCAAAGATGTAGTCGACGCCGAGGATGCGGCCTTCCTCGTCGAAGCCGACCTCATAGTCGATGGCGAAGTCGTGCCGCTTGCCGGTCGCGGCCATGTCCTCATCGCGGTCGAGGCGAACTTTCACCGGCCGGCCGAGCTTCTTGGCCGCGATTGCCGCCAGCACCGCCCACTGGTTCGCCTGCGTTTCCTTGCCGCCGAAGCCGCCGCCCATGCGCCGTACCTCGACAGTGACGGCATGCGAGGCAATGCCCAGCGCATGCGCCACCATGTGCTGTGTTTCGCTTGGCCCCTGTGTCGAGCAGTAGACCGTCACCTCGTCATCCTCGCCGGGGACGGCCATCGACACCTGCCCCTCGAGGTAGAAATGATCCTGCCCGCCAAGCAGCATCCGACCCTTCACCCGCCGCGGCGCCTGCGCAATCGCCTCTGTCGCCTCGCCGCGCTTCAGCGTCAGCGGCGGAAACACCTGCGGGTGGCTGTCGAAGTCGAGGTCCCTGATGTCGAAGACGCCCGGCAGCTCCTCGTACTCGACCTTGGCGAGCCGCGCGGCGCGGCGTGCCTGCGCGCGCGTTTCGGCGATCACGCAGAAGATCGGCTGGCCGTGGAACTCGACCTTGCCGTCGGCAAGGATCGGATCGTCGTTCATGCCGGACGGCGAGATGTCGTTAGTGCCCGGAATGTCCTTCGCGGTCAGCACAGCGACCACGCCCGGCGCGCTCCGCACCGCCGAAAGGTCCATCGACTTGATGATGCCATGCGCGACGCCGGCAAGCCCCAGCCCCGCATGTAGCGTGCCCGCCGGCTCCGGCATGTCGTCGATGTAGATGGCGGTGCCGGAAACATGCTTGTGCGCGGAATCGTGCCGCTCGGGCGCATGGACGCCGCCCTTGATGCGGGTCGCCTTGAGGTCCTGGACTGGATGATTGCCCATCTCACGCCTCCTCGCAGCGCTTGACCCTGAACGGCTTCGCCGCACTGGTGGTTTCGAGATAGAACCGCAACAGCAGGTTTTTCGCTGCCAGCAGGCGGTACTCCGCCGTCGCGCGCATGTCGGTGAGCGGCGTGTAGTCGGTCGCATATGCCGCCTGCGCCGCCACGATCGTTTCCTCGGTCCACGGCTGGCCAATCAGCGCCTGCTCCACCGCCCTTGCCCGCTTCGGCGTCGCGGCCATGCCGCCATAGGCAATCCGTGCGGCGGCCACCCTGCCCTCGCGCACCTGCACATTGAAGGCGCCCAGCGCTGCCGTGATGTCCTCGTCGCGGCGCTTGGAGATCTTGTGGACGGCAAAATGCGCGTCTGGCGCCGGAAGCGGCACATGGACCGACTCCACGAACTCGCCGGGAGCCCGGTCCTGCTTGCCATAGGCGATGAAGAAATCTTCGAGCGGGATGCAGCGGCGGACATTCCCGTGCCGCAGCGTGACCGATGCGCCTAGTGCGATCAGCGGCGGCGGCGTATCGCCGATCGGGGAACCATTGGCGATATTGCCGCCGATCGTGCCCATGTTGCGCACCTGCTCGCCACCGATGCGGTCGACCAGCGCGCCCAGCGCCGGGACGCGAGCCGCCAGGAAATCTCGCGCCTGCGTATAGCTGACACCGGCGCCGATGCGGATGCCGTCCTGGTGTTCGGTGATGGTCTGTAGCTCCTCCAGCCCGCCGATGAAGATGACCGGCGAGATGTCGCGCATTTGCTTGGTCACCGACAGGCCAACGTCGGTTGATCCCGCGACGACAGTCGCCGCCGGCTCGGCGGCGTAGATCTCGGCGAAATCGTCGACCGAAGCCGGAACGATCAGCCGGTTCTTGCCCGACCCAATCTCGACGCGCGCGCCATCCTTGAGCGCGGCAAGCCGGGCGGCAATGTCCGTTCGCTCCTTCGCCAGCAGATCGCGACCAGCCTCGCCATAGGACGAGATCGCGCGGGCCGCGCGCATGATCGACTCGTATCCAGTGCAGCGGCAGAGATTGCCCTGCAGCGCCTTCTCGATCCGCGCGTCAGACGGGCTCGGCTCTCGCATCCACAGCACATAGAGCGACATGACGAAGCCCGGCGTGCAGAAGCCGCACTGCGAGCCATGAAAATCGACCAGCGCCTGCTGCACCGGATGCAGCCCGCCATTCTCGCCGCGAAGGTGCTCGACCGTCACGACGTGGCAGCCATCGAGCGAGCCGAGGAAGCGGATGCAGGCGTTGACGGATTCATAGACGAGCTCACCGCCCGTCAGCCGGCCGACCAGCACCGTGCAGGCGCCGCAATCGCCCTCAGCGCAGCCTTCCTTGCTGCCACGCAGCGACCGGCGCAGGCGCAGGAAGTCGAGCAGCAGTTCGTCCGGCTTGACGTCCGGGAGCGTGACCGTCTCGCCGTTGAGGATGAAGCGGATTTCGCGGCGAACCGGCTGGGCCATCTCAGCTCCCCCTATAGGTCGAGTAGCCGAACGGCGAGATCAGCAGCGGGACATGATAGTGGGCCCGCTCGGCCATACCGAAGCGGATCGGTATCTCGTCGAGGAACAGCGGGTCAGGCAGCTTCGCGCCGCTCGCGCGCAGATAGTCGCCGGCGTGGAAGACGAGTTCGTAGACACCGGTCTGGAAGGCGTCACCCTCGAGCACAGGCGCATCGCAGCGGCCGTCATGGTTGGTGACAACGTCCTTCACCTTCTGCCGCGTCTCGCCCTCGATCCGGTAAAGCGTGATCTTCAGACCCGCCGCGGGCTTGCCCGAAGCGGTATCGAGAACGTGGGTTGTAAGCCTCCCGGCCCCTGCCTGCGCCATAATTTTCTCCTGCCCCGCATCTTCCGGCGTTGGGATTGCCTTCGATCTTCGCAACCTATTGCATCGGATGCAAATGGCAGCGGCGAAAGCGCCAAAAAGACTTTCAAATTTTCCGATGGGAATGCGCCTGCATTTGTTCAATTATCCTGCGGACAAACGAGGACTGAAGGTAATGCGATATCCCAGAGACATGCGCGGCTACGGCCAGAACCCGCCGGACCCGAAGTGGCCGGGCGGCGCCCATGTCGCGGTGCAGTTCGTGGTCAACTACGAGGA
This sequence comes from Aminobacter sp. J44, assembly GCF_007829415.1. NCBI lineage: Bacteria > Pseudomonadati > Pseudomonadota > Alphaproteobacteria > Hyphomicrobiales > Phyllobacteriaceae > Aminobacter > Aminobacter sp. J44. The sequence continues at coordinate 100,202 of NZ_VLJG01000034.1, forward strand.
AGGCGGCGAGAACAATATCCTGCACGGCGACGCCGCGTCCGAGGCGTTCCTGTCGGAAGTGGTCGGCGCGGCGCCCTGGCCCGGCAAGCGCCATTGGAACATGGAGTCGATCTACGAATACGGTGCCCGCGCCGGCTTCTGGCGGCTGCATCGCATGTTCACGGAAGCCGAGGTTCCGGTCACGGTCTACGGCGTTGCCACAGCCCTTGCCCGCTCGCCCGACCAAGTCGCGGCGATGAAGGAAGCGGGCTGGGAAATCGCCAGCCACGGCCTGCGCTGGATCGACTATCGCGATCACGACGAGGAATCCGAGCGCAATGACCTTCTCGAGGCCATCCGCCTCCACACGGAGGTGGTCGGCGAGCGCCCGCGCGGCATGTATCTCGGCCGCACCTCTGTCTGGACCGTGCGCCTGTCGGCGGCCGAAGGCGGTTTCGACTGGATCTCCGATACCTATGACGACGACCTGCCCTACTGGCTCGACCACGACGGTCACGGCAATCCGATCCCGCCGCAGCTGGTGATCCCCTACACGCTCGATGCCAACGACATGCGCTTTGCCACCTCGCAGGGCTTCAACTCCGGCGACCAGTTCTTCGCGTACCTCAAGGACACGTTCGACACGCTCTATGCCGAGGGCAAGGCGGGCCGGCCGGCGATGATGAGCATCGGCCTGCACTGCCGCCTGATCGGCCGCCCCGGCCGCGCCGCGTCGCTCAAGCGCTTCATCGACTACGTGAAGAGCCACGACAAGGTGTGGCTGCCGACGCGCGGGCAGATCGCCGCCCATTGGCGCGAGCATCATCCCTACAAGCCGCACCCGCTGCGCCCGAGCCGCATGTCGCGCGAAGAGTTCGTGGCAAAGTTCGGCGGCATCTTCGAGCACTCGGCCTGGATCGCCGAGCGCGCCTTCGACCTCGAGCTTGGCCCCGCGCACGATTCCGCCGGCGGCCTGCACAACGCGCTCGCGCGCATCTTCCGTTCGGCAAGCGAGGAGGAACGGCTCGGCGTCCTGCGCGCACATCCCGACCTTGCCGGCAAGCTGGCGCAGGCAAAGCGCCTGACGCCAGAATCAGCCAATGAGCAGGCCTCCGCCGGCCTCGACGCGCTGACCGATGAGGAGCGCGAGGCCTTCACGCGGCTGAACACGGCCTATGTCGAAAAATTCGGCTTCCCGTTCATCATCGCCGTCAAGGACAACACCAAGGCAAGCATCCTTGCCGCCTTCCAGACGCGCATCAACAACGACCGCGACACCGAGTTCGCTACCGCCTGCAAGCAGGTGGAGCGCATTGCTGAGCTGCGGCTGAGAGACATCCTGCCAGCCTGAGGGACGAGACAGATGAGTGACAGAAGCTACTACGCCCCTCACGGCGGCCTGCCGCCCCAGACGGAGCTGCACACCGGCCGCGCGATCTTCACCGAAGCTTATGCGGTGATCCCAAAGGGCGTGATGAGCGACATCGTCACCAGCTACCTACCCTTCTGGGACAAGACCCGGCTCTGGATCATCTCGCGCCCTCTCTCCGGCTTCGCGGAGACCTTCTCGCAATACATCATGGAAGTGGCTCCCGGCGGCGGCAGCGACCAGCCTGAACCCGACGCGGATGCCGAGGGCGTCCTGTTTGTGGTCGAGGGCGAGATCACCGTTACGCTCGACGGCGAAAAGCACGCGCTCATCCCCGGCGGCTATGCCTATCTGCCGCCTGCAAGCGGCTGGGCGCTCCGCAACGAACGCTCTGAGACCGCGCGCTTCCACTGGATCCGCAAGGCCTACGACTTCGTCGAGGGGCTGGACGTCCCGGACCCGCTGTTTCTGAACGAGAAGGATATTGCGCCTTCCATCATGCCCGACACCAACGGTGCCTGGGCAACGACACGCTTCGTCGATCCAGCAGATCTTCGCCACGACATGCATGTGACCATCGTCACCTTCGAGCCAGGCGGCGTCATCCCGTTCGAGGAAACGCATGTGATGGAGCACGGCCTCTACGTGCTGGAGGGCAAGGCGGTCTACAAGCTCAACCGCGACTGGGTCGAGGTCGAGGCTGGCGACTTCATGTGGCTGCGCGCCTTCTGCCCGCAGGCCTGCTACGCGGGCGGTCCGGGAAAATTCCGCTACCTCCTCTACAAGGACGTCAACCGCCACGCCAAGCTGGCGTTCAGGTAGGATGGTTGGTGGGGATATCGCCATCTCAACGTGCAGGACGTCCGCATGAGCAACCGCATCATCACCGCCCGGCCGCTGACGCGCGAGGCGTTTGCCGAATTTGGCGACGTCATCGACACCGACTGCGACACGCACTACCCGATCAATGGCGGCAAATGCGAGCGCTATCACGATCTGTGCAAGGTCGAAGCGCTGGGCGAAAATGCGCGGGTGCTGGTGTCGATCTTCAAGGGCACGCCGTACGACCTGCCGCTGAAGCTCACCATGGTCGAACGCCATCCGCTTGGCAGCCAGGCATTCGTGCCACTGTCGCCGGCACCTTTCCTGGTGATCGTCTGTCATGATGAGAACGGCCGGCCCGGCCGGCCGCATGCGTTCATCACCTCGCCCGGCCAGGGCGTGAACTACCCGGCCAACCGCTGGCACGGCGTGCTGACGCCGATCGGTGCGCCACAGGACTTCGTCGTCGTCGACCGCGGCGGCGATGGCAGCAACGTCGAGGAATATTTCTTCGAGGAGCCCTGGGAAATCAGGCTGCCGGAATAGCTTCTTCCACTTTTCGGCTACCGAAAGCGACACCGGACAAGCGCGTCATTGTCGCATTTCGTTGCAACCTGACGTTACGTCATTCGTTTCAGCTGCAGTTGAATTTCTTCTCCGCGTCGCGGCGGCAGCCCTGAACCCGACGCTACGTCAGCACGATTCTCCCTTGCAGGGTGGTGACTTAGGAGTGGGGCAATCCGCTATCGGCAGCCATAGTTATACATCTATACATTATATGTATAAATCATCCTTAAGTTGAATCTTACGCGATACACCAAAGCTATTTCCGGACATTAGGCGACTAAAAAATACGCCATTACGTGTCGCACAACGCCTTGTGGCCCGGACTATTTTGGCTCCAATATGTCGGCAACGAGGCGCGGTTCACGCAGCCCAAGTCAATGGGTCCGACAGATCAATCGGGTGAGGAGCATTACTACATGTCCAGCGAACTTGATTTCTTGAGCCGTCACGTTGCCATGGGTCGTTTGAGCCGCCGGGATTTCCTCGGCCGTGCTGCTGCGCTGGGCGTCTCGGCTACCGTAGCGAACTCGCTCCTCGCAAACGCCGTCAGGGCGCAGGGGCCACAGAAGGGCGGCGACCTGCGCATGGGGCTAACGGGCGGCGAATCCACAAACAGCCTCGATCCCGCCAAGTGGCTGACTCAGGTGCCGCAGAACTTCGGCTCCACCTGGGGCGAACTGCTGGTCCTCCAGTCCCCTGAAGATGGCTCGCCGCAGCCGGTCCTCGCCGAGAGTTGGGAAGCGTCCGATGACGCCAAGGAATGGCGCTTCAAGATCCGCAAGGGCGTGACCTTCCACAATGGCAAGGAGCTGACGCCGGAAGACGTTGCCCAGACCATCCGCCGCCATTCGGACGAAAAGACCGAGTCCGCCGCGCTCGGCGTCCTGCGCGGCCTCGGCGACATTGCTGTCGACGGCGACAATGTCGTCTTCAAGCTGGAACATGGCAATGCGGATTTGCCGCTGCTCCTGACCGACTACCACCTCGTGATCCAGCCGAACGGCGGCTACGACAAACCGGACGAAGGCATCGGCACCGGCCCCTACAAGGTCGAGGTCAACGAGCCGGGCGTGCGCCACGTCAGCACAAAATATGACGGCTACTGGCGCGACGATGTCGGCCACGTCGCCTCGGTCGAGGTGATCGTGATGAACGACGCCACCGCCCGCATGGCGGCGCTGCAGTCGGGCCAGGTGCACATCATTAACCGCGTCGAGCCACGCACCGTGGCGCTGCTGTCGCGGGCGCCGGGCGTGCACATCGAGAGCACCCCGTCGAAGGGCCACTACGTGTTCATCATGCATTGCAACACGGCGCCGTTCGACAACCACGACCTGCGCATGGCCCTGAAGCTCGCGATCGACCGCGAGCAGATGGTCAACCAGATCCTGATGGGCCATGCCACGATCGGAAACGACTTCCCGATCAACGAGTCCTACGCCCTGTTCCCAACCGATATTGAGCAGCGCGTCTACGATCCGGAGAAGGCCAAGTTCCACTACCAGAAGTCCGGCCACAGCGGCCCGATCCTGCTGCGCACCTCGGACGTCGCCTTCCCCGGCGCGGTCGACGCGGCGCAGCTGTTCCAGCAGCAGGCCGCCAAAGCCGGCATCGAACTGCAGGTCCAGCGCGAGCCTGGCGACGGTTACTGGACCGAGGTTTGGAACAAGCAGCCCTTCAGCGCCTCCTACTGGGGCGGACGACCGACGCAGGATTCGATGTACTCCACCGCCTACATCTCCGGCGCGGACTGGAACGACACCCGCTTCTTCGACGAGGGCTTCGACAAGATCATCCTTGAGGCCCGCGCCGAGCTCGACCAGAAGCGGCGCGCCGAGCTCTATCGCGAGGCGGCGCTCAAGGTGCGCGATGACGGCGGCCTCATCCTGCCGATGTTCAACGACTTCATCGACGCCCGTCGCGAGGAGGTCCAGGGCTGGGTCCGCGACCCGAACCACGAAACCTCGAACCTGAGGGCGGCGACCCGCGTCTGGCTGCAGCAGGGCTGACGGGCCAATGCAGATCCTGAAACTCATAGCCCAGCGCATCGCGCTGGGCATCCTGTTGCTTTTCGCCGTCTCCGTCCTGATCTTCGCGGGAACCGAAATCCTGCCCGGTGACGTCGCGGCCTCGATCCTCGGCCAGTCGGCCACGCCGCAGGCGCTCGAAAACCTGCGCCGTGAACTCGGGCTCAACGAACCAGCCATCGTCCGCTATTTCACCTGGCTCGGCGGGCTGCTCACCGGCGACCTCGGCACCGCCCTTTCCAACCGCATGGACATCGCGACCTCGATCTGGCCGCGGCTGAAAAACACGCTGTTCCTAGCCTTCTGGGCGGCGGTCGTCTCGGTGCCGCTCGCGCTCATCCTCGGCATGCTCGCCGTGCGCTACCGCAACGGCTGGATCGACAAGACGATCTCGGGCTTCGCCCTCGCCTCGACCTCGCTGCCCGAATTCTTCATCGGCTACGTGCTGATTTTCTTCTTCGCCGTGAAACTCAACTGGTTCCCGAGCTTCTCGACTGTGCATGAGGCGATGTCGTTCGGTGACCGCATGAAGGCGATCGCCCTGCCCGCCACCGCGCTCACCCTCGTCGTGCTGGCGCACATGATGCGCATGACGCGCGCTGCGATCCTGAACGTGATGCAGTCGGCCTACATCGAGACGGCGGAGCTCAAGGGCCTGTCACAGTTCGACATCATCCGCCGCCACGCCTTCCCGAACGCCATCGCCCCGATCGTCAACGTGGTGATGCTGAACCTCGCCTTCCTCGTTGTCGGCGTCGTCGTCATCGAGGTGATCTTTGTCTATCCCGGCATGGGCCAGTATCTCGTCGACCACGTCACCAAGCGCGACGTTCCGGTGGTGCAAGCCGTCGGCCTGATCTTCGCGGCCGTCTACATCACCCTCAACATGATCGCGGACATTGCGGCCATCGTCTCCAACCCGCGCCTGCGGCACCCACGGTAGGAGCGGCGGATGTTCGACATCAAGACCATCACCGTCAGCGCCTGGATCGGCCTCTTCTTCACCGCCCTGTTCCTGTTCTGCGCGATCTTCGCGCCGTGGATCGCACCTTACGGCAAGGCGGAGATCGTCGGCGGCGTGTGGGAGCCGATGTCCGAGCAGTTCTGGCTCGGCACCGACAACCTCGGCCGCGACCTGCTCTCGCGCATGATCTACGGCGCGCGGATTACGGTGTTCATCGCGGCGGCCGCGACGGCGCTGTCCTTCTCGCTCGGCGCGATCCTTGGCTTCACGGCAGCCGTGGTCGGTGGCTGGTTCGACACGCTGATGTCGCGCTTCATTGACCTTTTGATGTCGATCCCGACGCTGATCTTCGGCCTCGTCGTGCTGTCGGTCCTGCCCTCGACGATCATCACCCTGATCCTCGTCATGGGCCTCCTGGATTCGACACGCGTCTATCGCCTGTCGCGCGCGGTCGCCGCCGACATTAACGTCATGGACTTCGTCGAGGCGGCCAAGCTGCGAGGCGAAGGCAATGCCTGGATCATCTTCCGCGAGATCCTGCCCAACGCGCTGTCACCGCTCGTTTCGGAACTCGGCCTTCGCTTCATCTACGCCGTACTGTTCCTCTCGGCGCTGTCGTTCCTCGGCCTTGGCGTGCAGCCGCCGGAGGCGGACTGGGGCGGCATGGTGAAGGAGAACAAGGAAGGTATCGTCTTCGGCATTCCGGCGGCGCTGATCCCGGCCGGGGCCATCGCTGCACTCGCCATCTCGGTCAATCTCGTCGCCGACTGGGTGCTGAACCGAACCTCGAGCCTGAAGGGAGGGCGCGGCTGATGGCAAATCCCGCTCCGAAGCACGACGGCCGCCTTCTCGAGATCCGCAACCTCAGAATCGAGGCGACGAGCTATCCGCCCGGCGAGCCGCCGAAGAACATCACCATCGTCCATGACGTGTCGCTGACGCTCGAACGCGGCAAGGTGCTCGGCCTCATCGGCGAGTCCGGCGCCGGCAAGTCCACCATCGGCCTTTCCTCGATGGCCTATGGCCGCGGTGGCGTGCGCATTACCGGCGGCGAGGTTCTGCTCAACGGCCGCGATATCCTCAAGGCGGGGAAACGCGGCATCCGCAGGATACGCGGCCGCGAGGTCTGCTATGTCGCCCAGTCGGCGGCAGCCGCCTTCAACCCGGCCCACAAACTGATGGATCAGGTGGTGGAGGCGGCACTCCAGCACGGAACCGCCAGCCGCGCCGAGGCGGAAAAGCGGGCGAAGGCCCTGTTTCGCAAGCTCAGCCTTCCCGATCCCGACAATATCGGCAACCGCTACCCGCACCAGGTCTCGGGAGGCCAGCTCCAGCGCGTGATGACGGCCATGGCGCTTTGCTCGGAACCCGACCTCATCGTCTTCGACGAGCCGACCACCGCGCTCGACGTCACCACCCAGATCGACGTGCTCGCGGCAATCAAGGACGCGATCCGCGACACCGGCGTTGCCGCGCTATACATCACCCACGACCTCGCCGTCGTCGCCCAGATCGCGGACGAGATCATTGTCCTGCGCAACGGCAAACTGGTCGAATGGGGCGACACGCAGCAGATCATCAAGGAGCCCCGACAGGAATACACCAATCAGCTCGTCTCGGTGCACAGGATAGACCACCAGGAAAAGCCGGCGACCAGCAGCCCGATCCTGTCAGTGAAGAACGTGACTGCCGCCTATGGACACGGCGCGATCAGGGTGCTGAAGGACGTCTCAGTCGACATCCATCCGGGCCAGACGCTGGCCGTCGTCGGCGAATCCGGCTCCGGCAAGTCGACGCTCGCCCGCGCCATCACCGGCCTTTTGCCGCCCATGGAGGGAACCATCACCTTCGCCGGCCGCACACTGGCGAACCGGCTTGCCGATCGCCAGCGCGAAGACCTGCGCGAGCTGCAGATGATCTACCAGATGGCGGACGTCGCCATGAACCCGCGCCAGACAGTGGCGGAGATCATCGGCCGGCCGCTCGAGTTCTATTTCGGCATGCGCGGACGCCAGCGCGATGCGCGTGTCGCCGAACTTCTCGACAAGATCGAGATGGGCAAGGGCTTTGCCGACCGCTATCCGGCCGAGCTCTCAGGCGGGCAGAAGCAGCGCGTCTGCATAGCCCGCGCGCTCGCGGCGAAGCCGAAGCTGATCATCTGCGACGAGGTCACCTCGGCGCTCGACCCGCTGGTCGCCCACGGCATCCTCAGGCTGCTGCTGGATCTGCAGGCGGAAGAGGACGTCGCCTACCTCTTCATCACCCATGACCTCGCAACGGTGAAGGCAATCGCCGACTCCATCGCCGTCATGTATCGCGGCGAGGTCGTGCGCTACGGGCCGAAGTCGCAGGTGCTGACGCCGCCCTTCGACGACTACACGGACCTGCTGTTGTCGTCCGTGCCAGAGATGGAGGTGGGCTGGCTCGAGCGGGCGATTTCCGGCCGGCGCATGGCAAGCGCCGGCAACTGAGGATCAGGCTTGGAGCCTGCGGATCAGATAGCGTACGGTGCGCTCGCCGCCATAGACGTCGGCGAGGCCGGCTTCCTCGAAGCCCATCGCGGCGTGAAAGGCGTCCGACTCTGGGTTGGGCGGATTGAAGTTGACTTCGCAGCCGACGACGGAGTGGCCCGCCGCCTGAGCCCTGGCGAACACCTGCTCGTAAAGCTTTCGCGCCAGCCCGCGCCCACGCGCATGCTTCGCCACCACGATCCGGTCGACATAGACGAAGCGCGGATAGCGGTCCCTGAACCACAGGAAGTTCGGGCTGTCGTAGTCGGCATCCTGATCGAAGGTGAGCAGGAAGGCGTCGGCCTCCCCCACCCGCGCTGTCCAGAACGCCTCGGAGACGAGATGCGCGAGCCGCTCCGGCTCGAGCCATGAGAGCTCACGCGCGTGCTCGTTGTTGAGTTCGAGGATGGCAGGCAGTGCGTCCGAAGTGACGGGCAGCACCGGAGAAAGGGCAGTATCAGACATGCGCGGATCACTAGCCGATCGTCCGCCGCCGTCAACGCTCCGTCACCGCTGGCACACGCTTTTTTGCAGGCTGACGCGGGCCCTCACCGCCCCTTCCAAACCGGATCGCGCTTTTCGGCGAAGGCCTTAAAGCCCTCGAGATTGTCTTCCGACGCGTAGAGTTCGTCTACCGTGCGGAACTTGCGCTTGGTGATCCAGTTCATCGCGTCCTGGAACTCCATCGCCTCGGCGCGGCGGACGACCTCCTTGATCGCGGCGAAGACCAGCGGAGGGCCGGCCGCGAGSAGCCGCGCGACATCCCAGACGCGTTCCTCCAGCTGGCTTGCCGGATGCACCTCGTTGACGAGGCCCCAGCGATGCGCCTCCATCGCGTCCATCCAGCGGCCGGTGAGCAGAAGGTCCATCGCGACGTGATAGGGAATGCGCTTCGGCAGCTTGACGGTCGCCGCATCCGCCAGCGTTCCCGCCCTGATCTCCGGCAATGCGAAGGACGACGTGTCCGAGGCGTAGATAAGGTCGCATGACAGCGCCAGCTCGAAGCCGCCGCCCACCGCCATGCCGTGCACGCAGGCGATTACGGGCTTATTGAGGTCGCGCAGTTCCTGCAGCCCGCCAAATCCGCCGACGCCATAGTCTCCATCGACCGCATCCCCGGCAGCCGCAGCCTTCAGATCCCAGCCGGCCGAGAAGAACTTGTCGCCGGCGGTCTTCACAATCGCGACGCGAAGCTCCGGATCGTCGCGAAAGGCCTCGAAGGTCTTGCCCATGAGCCGGCTCGTCGCGAGGTCGATCGCATTCGCCTTCGGCCGGTCGAGCGTGACTTCGAGGATCGCCCCTTCCCGGCGGGTCTTGATCACGTCGTTCATGCTCCCTCCTTCCGTGTCACCAGCAGCGCGTCCGCGATCCAGGCGCCCTTGCCCTGCTCGCAGACGATCAGCGGATTGATGTCGAGTTCTTCAAGCGTTGCCGAATGCTGGAGCGTAAACCGGGCAACGCCAAGGATGGCAGCGACCGCCGCCTCGCGATCGGCGACCGGGCGGCCGCGATAGCCTTCCAGCAGCGCGTGCATGCGCAGGCTGCGCAGCGCCGCATTGATCTCGTGGCACGAGGTCGGCAGCAGGATCGTGGCCGAGTCCTTGAGCAGCTCGACCAGCACGCCGCCGATGCCGACCGTCATCACCGGCCCGAACAGCGGATCGCGCGTGACGCCGACGATGAGTTCGGCCACCGCACCCTCGATCATCCGCTCGACATAGAGCCCGGTGCCGAGCGGCAAGAGGTCCGCAGCCGCCGCGCGAACAGAAGCATGATCGCGCAGGTTAAGCCTGACCGCGCCAGCCTCGGACTTGTGCGCGATGCCCAGCGCTTTGACCGCGACCGGATAACCCAGCAGCGTTGCAACCTCCTCGGCTTCCGCGATGCTCCCGGCGTGCCTGCCTTCTGGCACCGGCAGGCCGGCATCGCGCAGCAGCTTCTTGGCGTCCGCCTCGTCCGGATCGCTGCCATTCAGGTCATTTGAAGCCCCGGTGAAGATCTCCGCCGGCTGAAAATCGCACTCCCGCGCCCAGGCCTCGCCGATGAAGGCGGCGGCCTCGGCCGCATCGAGCGCTTCGTCGATCCCCATCAGCGGCGCGATCCCGCACGCGATCAGCTTTTCGCAGTATTCCTCGGGCAGGTTTTCCGGCATCGAGGCGACGATGGCGCCTCTTGCCTCGTTGCTTTTCAGCGCGGTCTGGAACGCGTTCACCGTCGGCCACCAGTCAGCGTCCGAACAGCGGTCGGCACGGGGAAAATCGAGCACCAGCAGGTTGAGGTCGAAGCGGCCCGACACCATGGCGGTGAAGGTCGCGGCCATCGCTGGTTCGTTGTTCCAGATGAAGGTGTGGTAGTCGAGCGGGTTGGCAATCGCGACCAGCGGCCCGAGGGTTGCGCGCACGCGCTCGGCGTGCGCCGGGTCGAGCTTCGAAAACTTGACGCGCCGCCCCTCGGCGGCATCCGCCACGATCGAGGCCTCACCGCCCGAGCAGCTCATCGATGACAGACGCCGCCCTTTCAGCGGGCCGATCACGTGGAGCAGTTTCAGCGTCTCAAGGAAGGACGGGATCGAGCTAACACGTGCGATGCCGAGCCGACGCAGGAACGCATCGGATGCCGCATCTGAGCCCGCCAGCGAGGCCGTGTGCGATATGGTGGCGGTTCGCGCGGCCTCCGAGCGGCCAACCTTCATCGCCACGACCGGCTTGCCGAGTTCGCGGGCGCGGCGACCCAGTTCGACAAAGCCCGCGATGTCGTCGAACGCCTCGATGTGCAGGCCCAGCGCGCTGACCCGCTCGTCCTCGATCAGCCCGAGCACCATTTGGGAGAGGCCCGTCTGCGCCTGGTTGCCAGCTGTCAACACATAGGCGATCGGCAGCCCGCGTTTCTGCATCGTCATATTGATGGCGATGTTGGACGACTGGGTGAGGATCGCGACGCCGCGTCCGCCCTCGGCGAGACGCTGGCCGCCATGCTGATCAGGCCAGAGCAGCGCCCCATCGGCATAGTTGATCAGGCCGTAGCAGTTCGGGCCGATGATCGGCATGTTACCGGCCGCTTCCACCAGCTCGCGCTGCAGCCGCGCGCCGTCGGCATCGTCGCCATCAGCTTCAAGGAAGCCGGCGGCAAAGCACACCGCACCGCCCGCGCCGCGTGCTGCGAGTTCGCGGACGATGTCGATGGTCAGGTACCGGTTGACGCCGATGAAGGCGGCATCGGGCGGCCTGGGAAGATCGGCAACGCTGCCAAAGGCTCTGACGCCCGCTACCTCGTCGCGCAACGGATGCACCGGCCAGACCTCACCGGCAAAGCCCATCTTGAGGCACTGCCTGACGACATTCGGCGCAAATCCACCCCCGCCGATAACGGCAATGGTCTTGGGACGCAGAAGCCGATCAAGCCGGTTCAACTATGCCCCCCCACCGCTACCCTCCAATTGCCCGTAGCAAGGCCCGCGAGATGATGTGGCGCTGGATCTCGCTGGTGCCTTCCCAGATCCGCTCGACCCGCGCGTCGCGCCAGATCCGTTCGAGCGGCAGTTCGTCCATCAGGCCCATGCCGCCGTGGATCTGGATCGCCTCGTCGGCGACGAAGGCGAGCATTTCGGTGGCCTTGAGCTTGGCCATCGCCATGTCCTGGTCGGTGACGGTTCCGGCGTCGTATTTCCAGCCGGCCTCCAGCACCATCAGCTTAGCCGCCTTGAGTTCCGTCGCCATGTCGGCGAGCTTGAATGACACGCCCTGAAACTTGCCGATCTGCTGGCCGAACTGCTCGCGGGTCGCGGCATAGTCGATGGCATGCGCCAGCGCACGTTCGGCCCGGCCGAGGCACGTCGCGGCCACTTGCAGTCGGGTCGCGCCCAGCCACTGACTGGCAACCTCGAAGCCCTTATGCACCTCGCCGAGCACCTGTTCCTTCGGGATGCGGCAGTCGTCGAACTCCAGCACCGAGTTGGTGTAACCGCGGTGCGAGACATTTCTGTAGCCGTCGCGCACCGTGAAGCCGGGCGTGCCCTTGTCGACGAAGAAGGCCGTGATCTTCTTGCGCTTGCCTCGCGGAGTCTCCTCCTCGCCGGTCGCCATGAAGACGATGGCAAAACCGGCAATGTCGGCGTGGCTGATGAAATGTTTGGTGCCGTTGAGGATCCAGTCGTCGCCGTCCTGCCGCGCAGTCGCCTTCATGCCACGCAGGTCAGAGCCGGCGCCCGGCTCGGTCATGGCAAGGCAATCCCAGGTCTCGCCGCGGATGCAGGGGTAGAGATATTTTTCGCGCTGCTCGGGCGTGCCGGCGAGCAGGATGTTCGAGGGCCGCGCGACACAGGTCCAGTGCAGCGCGTAATTGGCACGGCCAAGCTCCTTCTCGTAGAGCAGCCAGGTTAGCGTATCGAGACCGGCGCCGCCGACCTCCGCCGGCATGTTGGCGGCGTAGAGGCCAGCTTCGATTGCCTTCGCCTTGATCTCCTCGATCAACTCGCGGCGCAGCACGCCGGTGCGTTCGACCTCCGCTTCGTGCGGATAGAGTTCGTTCTCGACGAAGGCCCGCGTCGTCTCGACGATGAGTTTCTGTTCTTCCGTCAGGCCGAAATCCATGACTCAGGCCGCCTTCCGTCGTTTTGGCTTGGCCGCGCGTGCCTTTTCCGCCGCCTGCGACAGCTTCGGCTTAGCCGCTAGCTTGGACAGCTGCTTCACGTAGCCGTTGTGCAGCTCGCCCGCGCCCCAGCCCCTGCCCCGGTTCTGCCTGCCCAGCGCCTCCATAATCGCAACGAGATTATCGTCACGGATCCGCTCCAGCTCGCGGATCGACCAGCGACCGGACTGCTCGTCGGATTGGGTGGCGATCAGCTCGACCAGCTCGTCGTTGAACTCCGGCACGTCCATCAGCTTCGTCCACGGCCATTTAAGGCATGGCCCGAACTGGGCCATGAAATGGCGCATGCCCGCCTCGCCGCCGGCGATGCGATAGACCTGGAACAGGCCCATCTGCGCCCAGCGGAGGCCGAACGAGTAGCGCATGATGTCGTCGAGTTCCTCGACGGTGCAGATGCCGTCCTTGATCAGCCACAGCGCCTCGCGCCACAGCGCCTCAAGCAGGCGGTCGCCGACGAAGGCGTCGATCTCCTTGCGGATCACCACCGGCTTCATGCCGATCGAGGCATAAAGTTTCTTCGCCTTCTCTATCGCTTCGGGCGATGTCTTTTCGCCGCCGACGATCTCGACCAGCGGCAGCAGGTAAACCGGGTTGAAGGGATGGCCGACGACCAGCCGCTCGGGATGTTTCTCCAAGGCCGGCTGCATGTCGGTCGGCTTGATGCCGGAGGTGGATGAGCCGATGATCGCGGCRGGSTTCGCATGCCGGTCGACTTCCGCCAGCACCTTGTGCTTGAGGTCCAGCCGTTCCGGCACGCTCTCCTGAATGAGGTCGGCATCGGCCAACGCCTCGGCGATCGTCGCGGCGTAGGTGATCCGGCCTTCCTTTGGCAGGCCGCCCGTCGCCATCCTCTTGTAAGCGCGGCGGGCATTCGCCATCACCTCGCCGACCTTGCGCTCGGCTTCCGGGTCCGGGTCGAACAAAGCGACGTCGATACCGTTCAGCACCAGCCGCGCCAGCCATCCGGCTCCGATCACACCACCGCCAATGCAGGCTGCCTTCCTGATCATCGGCGCCTCACGCTGCTACGGGTGCGCGCTTGACGAGGCCGAGCTTCGCCCGCACCTCTTCCGGGCCGATCACCCGCGCGCCCATGTTTTCGACGATCGTCACCGCCCGGTCGACCAACTGCGCATTGGTCGCGAGCACGCCCTTGTCGAGCCAGAGATTGTCCTCGAGGCCGACGCGGACATTGCCGCCGGCAAGCACTGTCGCGGCGACATAGGCCATCTGGTTGCGACCGAGCGCGAAGGCCGAGAACGTCCACTCCTTCGGCACGTTGTTGACCATCGCCATGAAGGTGTTGAGGTCGTCCGGCGCTCCCCACGGCACGCCCATGCACAGCTGCACCAGCACGTCGGGCTGCAATACGCCCTCCTCCACCAGTTGCTTTGCAAACCAGAGATGGCCGGTGTCGAATGCCTCGACCTCAGGCTTCACCCCCAGCTCCGTCATCATCCGGCCCATCGCCCGCAGCATGCCGGGCGTGTTGGTCATCACATAGTCGGCCTCAGCGAAGTTCATGGTGCCGCAATCGAGCGTGCAGATTTCCGGCAGGCACTGGCGCACATGCTCGACGCGCTCGCTGGCGCCGGCCATGTCGGTGCCCTTTTCGCGCAGCGGCAGCGGGCTCTCGACATCGCCGAACACCATATCGCCCCCCATGCCGGCGGTGAGGTTGAGGACGACATCGACCTCGGCATCGCGGATGCGCTCGGTCACTTCGCGGTAGAGATGGACGTCACGGCGGGGCGCGCCAGTCTCCGGGTCGCGGACGTGGCAGTGGACGACGGCGGCGCCTGCCTTCGCGGCTTCGATCGCGGCCTCGGCGATCTGTTTCGGCGAGCGCGGCACATGGGGGCTGCGATCCTGCGTGCTTCCCGAACCAGTCACCGCGCAGGTGATGAACACCTCGCGATTCATCGCCAATGGCATGGCATCCTCCCTCTTCACCTTGGGGAAGGATGATGCCTTACTTGCGAAGCGGCGCTTTCCACTTTACGAATTCCGTTTGATGCATAGCGAATGCCGCTCGATATTCGTTCCCGACCAGTCGCCGCTGCGGCTGACCTTCCTCGTCTTTCCCGGAACGTCGATCATGTGCGTCGCCTCGGCGGTCGATCCGCTGCGCGCGGCAAACCGAGTTACCGGCGAAAAGAAGTTCGACTGGACAATCGTCTCGCCGGACGGCGAAAACCCGCTGACCACGGCGGTGCAGGTGGCGGGGAAATTTGATCCGGCAGCAGAGACGGACGTCATCGTCGCCGTCGGCGGCTTCGGCACGCGTCGGGTGCGTGAGCGGGGGCTGTTGTCGGACATCCGCAAGGCGGCCCGCCGCGCCCGCGCCTTCGGCGGAATCGAGGCAGGCAGCTGGGCGCTGGGCTATGCGGGCTTGCTCGAAGGTCGCGCTGCCACCACCCACTGGGAAGATCTGGAAGACTTTGCCGTCAGCTTTCCCGGCTGCAACGTGCGGCCCGACCGTTACGTGATCGACGGACCGGTGTTTACCTCAGGCGGCGCCTCTCCGACCTTTGACCTGATGCTGCACCTCATCCGCTCGCGGCTCGGCATGGCCGTCGCGCTCGATGTGGCGAGCGTCTTCATCTACGACCAGGCGCGCGCGGCGACCGACGCGCAGCCGCTGGTCTCGCTAGGGCGGCTCGACGGCTATGATCCGCGCCTCGCACAGGCGATCCGCCTGATGGAAAGCCACGTCGACAGCCCGCTCACCATCGCCGCGATCTCGCGTCGCGTGGGTGTGACGCCCCGGACGCTGGAAAAGATCTTCACCGCTGCCGTCGGTGAGACTCCCGGCGCCTACAATCTGCGCCTGCGGCTGCTCGCAGCGAGGCGGCTGGTGCTCGACACGGCCGAACCGATGGCGAACATCGCCGCCCGCACCGGATTTTCCGGCGCGGCCGCATTTTCGCGTGCATTTCGGAGAGCGTTCGGCGTTGCGCCGACGCAGATGCGCGCCCGGTGAAGCTCAGGCCGCCTTGCCGCCGAAGACCCTCACCAGCACCCCGACGATCAGCCCGAACGGCACGATGCCGAGCAGCTTGACGAGCGGCACGACGAGAAGGCTCAGCGCCTCGGTCGATGAGGTCGGGGCGATGAAGACCGAATAGAAGGCCGTGAGGTCGAGAAGCAGCGAAAGAACGGCGATCAGCAGCGCCGACACCCAAAGGCTGGTGCGCAGTGCGAGGATCAGGCTGGCGAGATAGGCAAGACTCGCTGCGCCGAACAGGCCGAGATGGAAACCGCTGATCGGCCCTTCGGCGACCACGAAGCAGACGATGGCCTGCAGGCCGATGCCGATGACGGACAGAAGCGCCGCCACGTTGTTCATTTTGGATTGCATGAGTTCCCCACTGCCCGTTTCAGCTGACGTATGCGGTCGCTGACGTAACGGCAATAAGGCTTGAGCCCGCGCGAATAAAAAATGGCGGGGACCAGCCCCGCCATCTCATTCACTCAGACGTTTCGCGGATCAGACGCGCTCAAGCGCCACCGCAATGCCCTGGCCGACGCCAATGCACATCGTTGCCAGCGCGAGCTTTGCGCCGCGCTCGCGCAGCTCAAGCGCCGCCGTGCCTGCAATGCGCGCACCCGACATGCCAAGCGGATGGCCGAGCGCGATTGCGCCGCCATTCGGGTTCACGTGCTCCGCGTCCTCGGAAATGCCGAGGTCGCGGAGCACGGCGATGCCTTGGGAGGCAAAAGCTTCATTGAGCTCGACGATATCGAAGTCGGTCGGCTTGATGCCGAGGCGCGCGCAGAGCTTGTGCGTGGCCGGAGCCGGGCCGATGCCCATGATGCGCGGCTCGACGCCGGCAACCGCACCGCCGACGAAGCGAGCGATCGGGGTCAGGCCATACTTCTTCACCGCAGCTTCCGAGGCGACGATCAGGGCGGCCGCGCCGTCGTTGACGCCCGAAGCGTTGCCGGCCGTGACGGTGCCGCCTTCCTTCTTGAACGGCGTCGGCAGCTTGGCCAGGGTCTCGATGGTCGTCCCGGCGCGCGGATGCTCGTCCTTGTCGACGATGATCGGATCACCCTTGCGCTGCGGGATCGTCACCGGCACGATTTCCTTCGCAAGGCGGCCGTTCTGCTGCGCGGCAACGGCCTTGGCCTGGCTGCGTACGGCAAAGGCGTCCTGGTCCTCACGCGAGACGTTGAACTGCTCAGCCACGTTCTCGCCGGTCTCAGGCATCGAGTCGACGCCGTACTGCTTCTTCATCAGCGGATTGACGAAGCGCCAGCCGATGGTGGTGTCGTAGATCTCAGCATTGCGCGAAAAGGCGGTCTCTGCCTTCGGCATCACGAACGGCGCGCGGCTCATCGACTCGACACCGCCGGCGATCATCAGCTCCATCTCGCCCGACTTGATGGCGCGGGCGGCGATGGTTAGCGCATCCATACCCGAACCGCACAGGCGGTTGACGGTCGAACCCGGCACGGTGAGCGGCAGACCCGCGAGCAGGAGCGACATGCGCGCCACGTTGCGGTTGTCCTCGCCTGCCTGGTTGGCGCAGCCGAAGACCACATCATCGATGGCTTCCCAGTCGACGTTCGGATTGCGCTCCATCAACGCCTTGAGCGGGATCGCGCCGAGATCATCAGCACGGACGGAGGACAGCGAACCGCCGAAGCGGCCAATCGGGGTGCGGACGTAGTCGCAGATATAAGCTTCGGCCATTCTCAAACCTCCGGAACGATCAGGTCGCCAACCGGCCCGTCGATGACGAGCTCGGCGCCGGTGACGGCCTGCAGTTCTTCAATGCTCATGCTCGGCAGCTTCTCGCGCAGCACGAAGCGGCTGTTGACGATGTCGATGACGGCGAGGCTGGTGTAGACGGTCGTCACGCAGCCGACGCCGGTGAGCGGCAGGCTGCACTTCTTGACCAGCTTCGGCTCGCCCTTCTTGGTGACGTGGTCGGTGATGACGCAGACGCGCTTGGCACCATGCACTAGGTCCATCGCGCCGCCGACGGCCGGAACCGAACCGGGACCCGTGCTCCAGTTTGCGAGGTCGCCGTTCTCGGCAACTTCGTAGGCACCGAGGATCGCAACGTCGAGATGACCGCCACGGACCATGGCGAACGAGTCGGCGTGATGGAAGAAGGAGGCACCAGGGTTCAGTGTGACCGGCTTCTTGCCCGCATTGATCAGGTCCCAGTCTTCTTCGCCGGCCGGCGGAGCTTCGCCGAAGTCGAGCACACCGTTCTCGGTGTGGTAGATGACCTCGCGGCCCTCAGGCTTGAACTTGGCAACCATTTCCGGGAAGCCGATGCCGAGGTTGACGTAGGCGCCGTCCGGGATGTCCTGCGCCGCGCGCCATGCGATCTGGGCGTTGGAAAGCTTGGTGGTCATGCCTGAACTCCTTCGCGCAGCAGAACTTCTTCCTGCTTGGGGTCAGAAACTTCGACAATGCGGTCGACGAAGATGCCGGGGGTGATGACGTGTTCGGGGTCAATCCCGCCCGCCGGGACGATCTTGCGCGCCTGCACAATGGTCAGCTTCGCGGCCATCGCCATCAGCGGCGAGAAGTTGCGCGCGGCCTTGTTGTAGGTGAGGTTGCCCTTGGTGTCGGCAAGCTCTGCCTTGATGATGGCGACGTCCGCCTTCAGCCAGCGCTCCTGGACATACATGCGGCCGTCGAACTCGGCGACCGGCTTGCCCTCGGCAACCAGCGTGCCGTAGCTCGTCGGGGTGTAGAAGGCCGGGATGCCCGCGCCGCCCGCGCGGATGCGTTCGGCGAGCGTGCCCTGCGGCACCAGCTCCAGCTCGATCTCGCCGGCCAGGTACTTGTCGGTGAAGGCCTTCGGGTCGCTCGAACGTGGGAAAGAGCAGACCATCTTCTTGACCATGCCGGCATAGATCATCGCGGCAATGCCGACCGCTCCGTTGCCGGCGTTGTTGTTGATGACGGTCAGGTTCCCCGGCGAACCGGTCTTCCTGTAGCGGTCGATCAGCGTGTGGATCAGCTCAATCGGAGCGCCCGATCCGCCGAAGCCGCCAATCATCACCGACATGCCGTCCTGGATGTCAGCCAGGGCATCCTCGATGCCTGGGTAGACCTTGTTCATTGTCTTCTCCCCGAACTGAGCAAGAGCAAAAGTTCGCATTGCGAACATTTGTTCAGTATGCGATACATTGATAAATGACCCAGCAAACCGAGTCAAACGAAACGGCGGCAGATCGCGATCTTGTGGGCTCGTTCGCGCGCGGCCTGCAGGTGATGGAAATTCTTGCCGCCAATCCCGCCGGCATGACGCTCACCGAGATGGCGGAGCGCGCCGGGTTAACCCGCGCCGGGGCGCGGCGGTTCCTTCTGACACTGGTTTCGACAGGCTATGCGACGCAGGACGGGCGCAAGTTCATGCTGTCGCCCAAGCTCCTGACCATGTCGCGCACGTGGATCTCGAACTCGTCGCTGTGGAGTTTTGCCGAGCCGTTCATGCGCGCGCTGTCGCAGCGGCTCAACGAAAGTTGCTCGGCGGCGATCCTTGCCGACGAAGACGTCGTCTATGTCGCCCGCGTCGCTGGCCGCCGCATCCTGTCGGTTGCGCTCCACGTCGGCACACGCCTTCCCGCGCTCTCGACGGCAATGGGCCGAATGCTGCTGTCGGGACTTCCGGAGGCTGAGCTGAAGGCGTTTCTCGCCAAGGCGAAGATCCACGTTCACACGCCAAAGACCATCACCGACCGCGCCGAGCTCAAACGCGTCATCGTCGAGGCCGACAAGCGGGGTTATTGCACGATGGATGAGGAACTGGAGCTGGGCCTGCGCTCGATTGCGGTGCCGATCCGCAACCGCGAGGGCGACATCGTCGCGGCGATCAACGTTTCGACCCAGTCAGTGCGCTTCACCGTGCCCGAGATGGAAGAGAAGATCCTCCCCCATCTGCGGGAAACCGCATCGGTTATTGAGAACTACTTCGTCACTCACTGAGCGCTCACGCGGCCTTCCGCGCTTCCGCCTCGATCGCCTCGCGCATGCTCCTCGACAGCATCATCTCGAGACGCTGCGATACCGCGCGCTTCCACTCCGGCGAGGTCGAAAGTTCGTCAGGGAACAGGCCCGGGAGAGCCATCAGACAATCCACGATCGAGTCTGCCTCGTTGCCTGCCTTGCCCAGCAGAGCGTCGATTTCAGCCTCGCGCGGATCGCGCAGATCGTAGTGTTCGCGGTTCTCGTTCATGCCGAGACAGTACCGCATCCATGCAGCGACAGCGAAGGCATAGCTGTCCAGCGGAAGACCATTCCTTAGCGCAGAAGTTGCAGGTTCGAGCAGACGCTGGGGAAGCTTTTGCGTTCCGTCCATCGCGATCTGATAGGTCTGGTGCGCAATCGCCGGATTGCTGAATCGCTCAAGAAGCTGCTCAGCATAGTCATCGAAAGAAATTCCGGCGACCGGATCGAGCGTCTTCGCCGCCGCCTGCATGTGCTTGCGGATGACGGCAACAAGTGCCACGTCCTTCATCACGTCGCGCACGTAAGCGTGCCCGGCGAGAAAGCCGGAATAGGCAAGCAGCGAGTGCGAGCCATTCAGCATCCGCAGCTTCATCTTCTCGTAGGGGCGCACCTCCTTCGCGAAGATCGCCCCGCCCGCTTCCCACTGGGGCCGGCCGGCAACGAAATTGTCCTCGATCACCCACTGGGTGAACGGCTCGGTCTCCACCGCCGCGCGGTCATCTTCTCCCGTCAGCCGCCTGGCATCCGCAAAGGTCTGTTCGGTGCTTGCCGGGGTGATCCGGTCGACCATGGTCGACGGGAAGGTGACATTTTGGGCGATGAAGCCGGCAAGCTCCGGCCGCGCGGCTTCGGCAAACTCAGTAACCAGCCGCTGGACGACGTGACCGTTCGACGGAAGGTTGTCGCAGCACAGCACCGTGAAGCCGGGCAGTCCCCGCTCCTTGCGCAGCCGCACAGCCTCGACGATGAAGCCGACGGCGCTCTGCGGCTCGGCCGGGTTCACGAGGTCGGCGCTGATGGCCGGATGATTGCGGTCGAGCCCGCCGGTGCCGGCGTCGCGGCCGTAGCCTTTCTCGGTAATCGTCAGGCTGACGATCTTCGTCTCGGGTGCTGCCAACGCCTCCAGCACTGCCTGCCGCTCGCGCGGTGCGACCAGCACGCGCCGGATCGAGCCAATCCGGCGGGCCGTCACTCCATCTTCGCCGCGGGTGAGCAGCGTAAAGATGCCGTCCTGCGGGTTGAGCGCGTCCGCGACGTCCGGCGAGCGAAGCGAAACGCCGGTGATCATCCAGTCGCCACCCGACGCAGCAATCGCATCATCGGTGTAGACGGCCTGATGCGCCTTGTGGAAGGCCCCGAGGCCGAGATGAACGATCCCCGACTTGCGTCCTTCCCGCTGCCACGCCGGCCCGCTCACTGAAGCTGCAGCCGCTGCGGCCTCAGACATAGCGGTTCACCAGATTCTCCAGATATTCCTGCCTGCCGGAGCGCGGCTGCGGCTCGATGCCGTTTTTGAGCACCCGTTCCGAAATCTGCTCGAGCGTCACCTGGCCCGACAGCATCGCCTGCGCCTCTGGCGACTTCCAGCCGGCATAGCGCTCCTCAAGCGGATTGATGAGCACCTTGTCCTCGAGCATGCGTGCGGCCGCCTTCAACCCGCGCGCGCAGCAGTCCATGCCGCCAATATGCGCGATCAGCAGGTCCTCCGGATCGAGCGATTGACGGCGCAGCTTCGCGTCGAAATTGGTGCCGCCGGTGGTAAAGCCGCCAGCCTTCAGCACCTCGTAATAGGCTAGCGCCATTTCCGGCACGTTATTGGGGAACTGATCGGTATCCCAGCCCGACTGGTAGTCGTTGCGGTTCATGTCGATCGAGCCGAAGATGCCGAGCGATGCGGCGAGCGCCAGCTCGTGCTCGAAGGTGTGGCCGGCGAGGATCGCGTGGCCCTGCTCGATATTCACCTTCACATCGTTCTCAAGCCCGAAATCCTTGAGGAAGCCGTACACCGTCGCGACATCGTAGTCGTACTGGTGCTTTGTCGGCTCCTGTGGCTTAGGCTCGACCAGGATGGTGCCGTTGAAGCCGATCTTCTTGGCATAGTCGACGACCAGGGACAGGAACCGGCCGGCCTGCTGCCGCTCGCGCTTGAGGTCCGTATTAAGCAGCGTTTCGTAGCCCTCGCGTCCGCCCCACAGCACATAGTTCACGCCGCCGAGCCGCTTGGTGACATCAATGCACGCCTTCACCGTCGCGGCCGCATAGGCAAACACGTCGGGATCCGGATTGGTCGCCGCACCCGCCATGTAGCGGCGGTTGGAGAACAGGTTCGCCGTGCCCCAGAGGAGCTTCACGCCGGTCTGTTCCTGCTTGGCTGCGAACACGTCACCAATCTCGTCGAGGCGCGAGATGCTTTCCTTCAACGTCGCGCCTTCGGGCCGCACGTCGGCATCGTGGAAGCAGTAGAAGGGGACGCCGAGCGTCGAAAACATCTCGAAGGCAACGTCAGCCTTGAGCTTCGCCGCTTCCATCGTCTCGGAGAACCAGGGCCGATCGAAGGTGCGCCCGCCGAATGGATCACCCCCCTCCCAGGCAAAGGAGTGCCAGTAGGCGACGGAGAAGCGCAGATGGTCCTCCATCCGCTTGCCCATCACGATCTCGTCCGGATTGTAGAAGCGATAAGCGAGCGGATTGGCCGAGTCCGGCCCCTCGTAGCGGATCGGCGGGATGTCGCCGAAGAAACCGGTCGTCATGACAATACTCCTTGTCGATCAGGGATGGGCTGGACGGATCGCCGGATAGAGCGCGCGATAGCGCTCCCAGGCTTCCGCAAAGGCCGGAAGCAGGGCGGCATCCGGCTCGATGGTTTCGCGCACCTGCGGCGCCGTGCAGACTTCGAACGGATCGGCTTTCTCGGCGGCGATGAGACCAAGTCGGGCAGCTCCGAACGCGGCGCCAAAGTCGCCGTCGGCCGGAATGTCGACCGGAATCCCGAGCGCTGTCGCCACGGCCTTCAGCCAGTAGCGCGAGCGCGAGCCGCCGCCGACGGCCATGATGCGTGACAAATCGGTCCCGGCCGAGCGCAGCGCCTCGAGACAGTCGCGGAAGGAGAAGGCGACGCCTTCCATCACAGCCTGCGTGAGCGCTGCGCGATCCGACTGGTGCGACAGGCCGATAAAGGCGCCGCGCACGGCCGCGTCATTGTGCGGGGTTCGCTCGCCGGAAAGGTAGGGAAGGAAGATGACGCTGCCCGGCGCGCGCAGCGTGTCGCCGAGCTCGGCACCCATTTTTTGCGCCAAAAGGCCGGTGATGCCGGAAAGCCAGTTGAGCGAGTCGGTGGCCGACAGCGTGACGCCCATCTGGTGCCAGGTCTGCGGCAGCGCGTGGCAGAAGGTATGCACAGCGCTGTCCGGGTTCGGCATGTAGTTGGCATTGGCGGCAAACAGCACGCCGGAGGTGCCGAGCGAGACGAACGCTTCTCCTGCCCGCACGACGCCCATGCCGCAGGCCGATGCCGCATTGTCGCCGGCGCCGCCGGCGACGACGACATCCGCCCCCATGCCCCACTTTGCCGCGAGCTCCGGCTTCAGCGTACCGGAAGGATCGGTGCCTTCCACCAGCGGTGGCATGTGCTCCTCAGAAAGTTCCGTCGCTGCCAGTAACTCAGCTGACCACCTGCGCGCGGCGACATCGAGCCACGACGTTCCCGCCGCATCGGACATCTCCGAGGCGAACTCGCCGGTCAGCCAGTAGCGCAGATAATCCTTGGGCAGCAGGACCTTGGCGACCTTAGCGAACACCTCCGGCTCATTGGCGCGGATCCACGCCAGTTTCGGCGCGGTGAAGCCGGGAAAGACGATATTGCCGGTCAGCTTGCGGAAGATCGGATTGGCGTCGAGCTCTGCCGCCTTGCGAAAGCTGCGCGTATCATTCCAGAGAATGCAGGGCCTCAGCACCTTGCCCGCGCTGTCCAACAGCGTCGCCCCGTGCATCTGCCCCGAAAGTCCGATGCCGCGCACGGCGGCAATTTCAGCCGGATGCGACTGCTTCAAGGCGCCGACTGCATCCTCGGTCGCGCGGATCCAGTCCTGCGGGTCCTGCTCCGACCAGCCTTCATGCGGCCGCGACACCTGGATCTCGCTCGACGCGGTCGCAATTGGCCGCTGCCTGTCGTCAATCAGCAGCGCCTTGACTCCGGACGTGCCGAGGTCGAGCCCGAGATACATGAACATTCCTCCCATGCAGGCCTTATTTCCAGCCTGACGGAGAGAACATAGCCGAGTTCTTATTTATTTCGCAATCCGTAAAAAATGAGGTCGACCACCATCAGGGGTGCTATCGCGCCGGCTCCAACCCAAGCCTTGACATTTATCAGGTCTCCTGATGATTAAAGGGAAGTCTTGGAGGAGGACGACATGAGCACTGGTCAGAGCCACGATTATCAATCTGCATCCCTGCTGATCGACGGGGAATGGATAGAAGCCAGCTCTCGCCAAACCTCACCCGTGATCAACCCGGCCACCGGACAGCAGCTCGGCGTCTATCCCCACGCGACCGCTGAGGACCTCGATCGTGCGCTGGAAGGCGCGCAGCGGGCCTTCAACTCCTGGCGTCATGTCAGTCCGCGCGAACGCGGCAAGATCATCAAGAAGGCCGCCGAGCTGATGCATGCGCGGCAGGAGGAAATCGCCCGTCTCGCAACACTGGAAATGGGCAAGCCGCTGGCTGAAGCCCGTCTGGAAGTTCATTTCGCCTGCGAGGAGATGGAGTGGTTCGCCGAGGAGTCTCGCCGCAGCTATGGCCGCGTCATCCCTGGCCGGATCGGCGCGACGCGCTTTCAGGTGGTGAAGGAGCCTGTAGGCCCCACCGCTGGCTTCTCCGCATGGAACTTCCCCGTGGGTAATGCGGCACGCAAGCTGGGTCAGGCACTCGCTGCCGGCTGCACGATGGTCTACAAGCCGGGCGAGGAAGCGCCTACGGCGGCGCTGGCGGTCGCCCGCTGCCTGGTCGAGGCCGGAGTTCCGGCAGGTGCGATCTCAGTGGTATTCGGCGTGCCCGACACGATTTCGCGCTACCTGCTCGCCTCGCCCATCATCCGCAAGATATCGTTCACCGGGTCGGTGCCGGTCGGCAAGCACCTGATCAAGCTGGCCGCCGACGGGCTGAAGCGGACCACCAT
This sequence comes from Aminobacter sp. J44, assembly GCF_007829415.1. Taxonomy (NCBI): domain Bacteria; kingdom Pseudomonadati; phylum Pseudomonadota; class Alphaproteobacteria; order Hyphomicrobiales; family Phyllobacteriaceae; genus Aminobacter; species Aminobacter sp. J44. The sequence continues at coordinate 125,242 of NZ_VLJG01000034.1, forward strand.
GGAGCTCGGCGGTCACGCGCCGGTGCTCGTGTTTGACGACTGTGACTTCGACACCGCGCTCGAACTTTCCGTCCAGCGCAAGTACCGCAATGCGGGTCAGGTCTGTGTGTCGCCGACGCGCTTCTTCGTCCAGGAGGCCTCCTACCAGCGCTTCTGCGAAGGTTTTGTTGCGCGTGCAGAGAAGATCAAGGTGGGCAACGGTCTCGAGCCCGACACGGGCATGGGTCCGCTGGTACATGGCCGCCGGCGCGATGCCATTGAAAGCCTAGTTGAGGACGCCCGCTCAAAAGGTGCGAAGGTCCTCACCGGCGGCAAGCGGATCGGCAATGTGGGCAACTTCTATGCGCCGACGGTCCTTGCAGACGTCCCCGACTCGGCGCGGATCATGCACGAGGAGCCATTCGGCCCGGTAGCCGTCCTGAACCCGTTCCGGGATCTGGAGGACGGCATCGCCAAGGCGAACAGCTTGCCCTACGGCCTCGCGGCTTACGCATTCACCTCTTCCGCCTCGAACATCGCCCGCCTGGGCGATGCCATCGAGGCAGGCATGGTCGGCATCAATTCCTTCAACATCTCGATGCCGGAGACGCCCTTCGGCGGCGTGAAGGACAGCGGCCACGGTTCGGAAGTGGGTATGGAAGGCATCGAGGCCTTCCTCGTCACCAAGACGCTGAGCGTCACGGCCTGAACCCCACGAGCATGACGATGAAACACACGCGTCCGGAAGGAATGTTCGCCGCCGAGGCTCTCCTCGGTCACATGAAGGCAGCCGGCATCGACGTTCTGTTCGCCAACGGCGGCACCGATTTCCCGTCGATCATCGAGGCCTACGCCCGTTCCGCCGAGACGGGCATAGCCATGCCGGAGCCGCTGGTCATCCCGCATGAAGGCGTCGCAGTCGGGATGGCGCATGGCTATTACCTTGCGACCGGAAAGCCGGCGGCGGTCATGGTCCACGTCAACGTGGGCCTTGCCAATTCCGTCATGGGGCTCATCAACGCCGCGTCGGAGAACGTGCCGATCCTGATGACATCGGGGCGCACGCCGCTGACCGAAGCTGGCCGCTTCGGCAGCCGCTCGAGTCCGATCCACTGGGGCCAGGAGATGCGCGACCAGGCCGGCATGGTGCGGGAAGTGGTCAAGTGGGACTACGAACTGCGCTATGCGGAACAGGCGGGTCCGGCGATCGACCGTGCCCTGTCGATCGCGATGAGCGAACCGCGCGGTCCGGTCTATCTCAGCCTGCCGCGTGAAGCGCTGGCTGAACCTGCCGCAGCCTACGGGATGGAGACGACTTACGCGCCCACCAGCTATGGCCCGCCGGAACCGGAACTGGTCCGCCAGGCAGCAGAGAAGCTCGCGGCGGCGAAGAACCCGGTCTTCATCATCCAGAGCCCGGAAGTGGGCGACAGCTTCGAACCGCTGGCGGGCTTTGCAGATCGCTTTGCTCTCCCGGTGGTCGAGTTCTGGGCGACGAGACAGGCCTTGCCGACCAGCCATCCGATGAATGTCGGGCGTGAACCCGGCCCGTGGCTGGGTGATGCCGACGTTGTCGTCGTCGCCAACGCCATGGTGCCGTGGATCGCCGGGCACGTGAAGCTGCCGGAAGGCTGCACCGTCATCGCCATCGGCCCGGAGCCGCAGTATCGCAACTTGCCGATGCGCGGCTTTCCCATCCATCTCTCGCTGGCGGGTGGCTTAAACGCCACCATCTCCGCGCTCGACCAGGCATTGAGCGAGATCGGGATAGCGGAGGAGGTACTGGCCGGGCGGCGCGATAAGGCCGCAACCTTCCGCGCCGAGGCGGAAGCCGCCGCGGTGAAGCGCGTTGCCAGCGGCTCCGGCGCGCCCATGTCGCCGGCCTTCGTCTCGCGCTGCCTCAACGAGGTCGCCGGCCCCGACGCGGTGTTCTTCAACGAGCTCGGCGTCGACCTGTCGGTCATGAAATTCGAGAAGCCGGGAAGCTACTTCACGACGCCGCTCTCCGGCGGCCTTGGCTGGGGGCTGACCGCGGCACTTGGCGCGCAGCTGGGCAACCGCAACCGGCAGGTCATCGCCACCATTGGCGACGGTTCCTACATGTTCGCGAACCCCGTTGCCTGCCATCAGGTCGCCGCGGCGCTGAAACTTCCCCTCCTCACCGTCGTCTTCAACAACGGCATCTGGAATGCGGTGCGCCGATCTACCCTCTACATGTACCCTGAGGGGAACGCCGCCAGGGCCAACGTCATGCCCATCACCGCGCTGGATCCGGCTCCCGACTACGCTGCCGTCGCACGGGCGCATGGCGCCCACGCCGAGCGCGTCGAGTCGGGTGAGGATCTGCCGGCAGCCATCGAACGCGCACTTCAGGTGACGCGCTCCGGCCGCCAGGCGATGCTTGAAGTAATGGTCAGCTACTGACCTTGGGGGCAATAAAGATGTCGAATGTTGAGCAGGCCATTTCGGAGCTGAAAGCCCATTTCGGCGAAAGGCTGTCGACGGCAGAAGCCGTGCGTGAGCACCATGGCCGCGACATGTCGCGCCAGCCGGTGCGCCTGCCCGACGCGGTCGTCTTTGCCGAGAGCGAGGAGGACGTGCAGCGCGTCGTGGCGACTTGCTATACCCACTCCGTCCCGGTGACGCCGTTTGCGGCCGGCTCCTCGATGGAAGGCCACACCATCCCGCTCAAGGCAGGCATCTCGCTCGATCTTTCACGCATGAACCGCATCATAGCGGTCAATGCCGAGGATGGCGACGTGGTGGTCGAGGCGGGCGTGACGCGAAAGCAGCTAAACGCCTATGTGCGGGACACTGGCCTCTTCTTCCCGATTGACCCCGGCGCCGATGCTACATTGGGCGGCATGGCCTCTACCCGCGCCAGCGGCACCACCGCGGTACGCTACGGAACCATGCGCGAAAACGTGCTCGCTCTTCGCGTTGTCACGCCGACGGGAAAGATCATCACCACCGGGCGGCGGGTGAAGAAGTCGTCGACCGGCTACGACCTCACCAAGCTCTTCGTTGGCGCCGAGGGCACCCTTGGCGTCATCACCGAGGTGACCGTCCGGCTTCATCCGATCCCTGAGGTGATCGCATCCGCGATCTGCACCTTCGAGACGATGCGAGGAGCCGTAGAGGCGGTGGTCGCGACGATCCAGAGCGGCATCCCCGTCGCCCGGATCGAGTTTCTCGATGAGGTCGCCATCGACGCCGCCAACGCCCACTCCAAGCTCGGCCTAAAGCGGGCGCCCACGCTCTTCCTCGAGTTTCATGGCAGCCAGCGCTGGGTAGAGGAGCAGTCCGAGACCGCAGCGGCCATCGCGCAGGAATACGGCGGTTCAGGCTTTGAGTGGTCGACCCGGCCAGAGGAGCGCGACCGTATCTGGCAGGCACGCCATGAATCCATCTTCGCCAACCAGACACTGCGACCGGGGTGCAAGACCTATACGACCGACTGTTGCGTGCCGATCTCGCGCCTTGCCGATGCGGTGATGGCCGCCCGTGAAGATGCGGATGCCTCCTCGCTGACCGCCAAGATCATCGGTCACGTCGGCGATGGCAATTTCCACGTCGGCTATCTCATCAAGCCTGAGATCCCGGAGGAACTGGCCGAGGCGGAACGCCTCGCCCATCGCCTTTACGAGCGCACGATTGCCATGGGCGGCACATTCAGCGGCGAGCACGGCATCGGCATCTCGAAGCTCGACTACCTGCGCAAGGAGCACGGCGACGCCGTCGACGTGATGAACGCTATCAAGGCCGCGCTCGATCCGGCGGGCATCATGAACCCCGGCAAGCTCGGGCAGGTCGCCTGAGACTGAGCCGCGCGGCCCGTCTTATCAGTTGACCTGACGATGCGTTACGTTGCATTGTCAGGAAACCTGACAATGGAGGAGTGTCGTGAAAAAGATCGACGTTTTCAATCACATCTGGCCCAAGCCCTTCTTCGACCGCCTGGTCAAGGAACTGGGTACGATGACCCACATGACCAAGCGTTCGGGCGACGTGCCGATGATGACGGATCTCGATCGGCGCTTCCAGGTCATGGACATGTTTGGTCCTGACTACCAACAGGTCCTGTCGCTTGCCTCTCCTCCGCTCGAGGCCTTTGCCGGTCCAGAAGTGGCACTCGAGCTGTCAAAGATCGGCTCCGATTCGATGGCTGAGCTGGTGCAGAAACATCCTGACCGCTTCCCGGCCTTCGTTGCCACCGCGCCGATGAACAATCCCGACGCGCTGGTCGAGGAAAGCCGCCGCGCCATCGAAGACCTCGGCGCCGTCGGCGTGCAGATCTTCACGAACGTCAACGGCAAGCCGGTTGACCTTCCTGAATTTGATCCGTTCTTCGAGTACATGGCAAAGTCCGGCAAACCGGTCTTCCTGCACCCGGCACGTACCCAGGACTTCGCCGACTACAAGACCGAGAGCCGGTCGGAGTACGAGATCTGGTGGACGCTTGGTTGGCCGTACGAGACCTCCGCCACCATGGCACGCATGGTCTTCTCGCGCATGTTCGACAAGTTCCCCGGCCTCAAGGTGCTGACGCACCACGCCGGCGGCATGATCCCGTTCTTCGAAGGACGCGTGGGACCAGGCTGGGACCAGATGGGCAAGCGCACTTCCGACCGCGACCTGAAACCGGTGCTCACCGCGCTGAAGAAGCCGCATCTGCAGTATTTCAAGGAGTTCTACGCCGATACCGCTTCTTTCGGCTCGCGCAAGGCGATAGAGCATGCGATCGAGTTCTTCGGCGAGGACCGGGTGGTCTTCGCATCGGATGCGCCGTTCGATCCGGAGGGCGGCCCGATGTACATCCGCGAGACGCTTCGGATCCTCGACAGCCTCGACATCAGCGACGAGCTGCGCCGCAAGCTCTACCAGGACAACGCAGTCAAGCTGCTTGGGCTGAAGCTCTAAGATACTACAAAAGTGCCTCAGGCGCGGGACACTCGTCCCGCGACCTGTCTCCTGTCAGGCTCAGGCTTCCGTCTCGTTCCGGGTACGCAGGTCATGCGCCAGCTGGCGCGTCAGGCGCGCGAGCATATGATACTCCTCGTCCGACATGTTGCGGAACACGTCCCGCTCGATCCTGTCGGCGAGTTCATCGCATTGCCGCAGCAACTCCCGCCCCTCAGCCGTGACCGACATGCGCAGGATTCGCTTGTTGGCGGGGTCAGCGGTGCGGACGATCAGATTGCGGCGCTGCAGGCCGGCAATCAGTTCATTCATCGTTTGTGGCGTCACGAAGAAACGACGCGAAAGCTCGGCCGAAGACAGCCCGTCATGACGGCCGATCACGCTGAGCACCGTGTATTGGATGGCGGTCATTTCGACCTCGCTCAGCGCCGCCTCGAACCGGCTGCGCACGGCGTGGTTCGCCTGGTTAAGGAAGAATATCGCGCGCGGCCTCAGCAGCTCGCGTGTCGCTCCAGTCTGTGCACTGTTCTCTGACAAGGCTGCCTCGCCTTTTTTTCTGCTCTGCGGTGGCGGTAACTCAGTTGCGATTCACTTGCAAGCCACGGGGCGTCATATCGAGCAAACACAAACGCCGGCATTGCTGCCGGCGTAAATGCTTGTACTTCAAGTATAGGAGACACAATTCGCGGCTCGTCTTGATGCCGCCAAAGTGCATCTTGCAGATTTCGCCAACTAGCCCTCCCGCAAGATGCTCTTCGATTGCATCACTGAGGCTCAATGCCCGCCACCTCGACGAGGCGCTTCCACTGGACGATGGTATCGGCCATCAGCTTCTGCGACGCCTCAGGCGTCGAGATGAACGGATCGCCGCCCTGTGAGATGACGAAGTCCTTGCCTTCCTGCGTCTCCAGAACCTTCTGGAACCAGCCGTTGACCGTGTTGGCGATATCGTCGGAGACGCCCGCTGGCATCATCACGCCCCACCAGCCAAGCTGGTCGATGTCGTAGCCCTGCTCCTTGAAGGTCGGGATTCCAGGCATGCCTTCCATGGGATCGGGCGAGCCGATTGCAAGGATTCGCCAGTTGCCCTGACGCACCTGACCGAGTGCGAACACCGGATCGTGGGCGCCGAAGTCGACATGGCCAGCCATCATGTCGTTCACCGAGTCTGCCGCGGTGCCGTACTGCACCGGCTCGGTCTTGAGACCTGCCAGCCGCTTGAACTCCTCGGCCATGACACGGCCCGAAGTAGCGTTCACCGCATAGGTGCCCTCCTCGCCCTTCTTCTTCTGGTCGGCGACGAGGTCAGCCAGCGTCTTGTACGGGCTGTCATTGCGGACCGTCAGCGCGAATGCCTGCTTGTTGACCGTCGCGACCGTGCGCAGATCCGTCTCCGGATTGATCGGCGGGTTTTTCAGCAGCCACATATTGCCGGCGGTCGAGTTACCGGAGTGGACGAAGATCGTGTAGCCATCGGGAGCAGCGCGGGCCGTGTATTCTGCCGCGATGCTGCCTGCCGCGCCGGGCTTGTTCTCAACGATGATCGTCTGGCCCGCGATGGCCTGAACCTTCTCGGCGAAGTAGCGTACGAGCACGTCCGCGCCGCTGCCGGCCGGGAAGGCGCAGATGAAGGTAATGGTCTTGCTTGGATATGCGTCCTGAGCGATCGCGGCTCCCGGAAGCATCATCGCCGCGGCGCCAAGCGCCAGCGCGCGACGTCGCGTAATACTGAAACGGCTGTCTGACATCTCTCATCCTCCCTGTTGAGATCGTTCATTTCCTGATGCGGCTTGCGCCGCGAACGCCGTCGGTCTTATGGCCCCTCTGGCGCCATCGATGGGCGCATGCTCTCGCCCATCCCTGCTCTGCTCAAATTCCTCCTGTGAGAGCATCGCAGTTGTCTTTTTTATCCTGTTCCGTTGCGTCCTACTCCTCCTGGAACGCCTCCTCGCGCTTCCGGCGCAATTGGGGTGAAATGACGAGCAGGATCACCAGCGCAGCAAGGATCAGCAGCGTCAGCGAAATCGGCCGATCAAAGAAGATCATCGGATCGCCGCGCGACAGCTGCATCGACCGGCGTAGGTTCTGCTCCATCAGCGGACCGAGGATGAAGCCAAGGACCAGCGGGGCCGGCTCGCAACCAAACTTGAACAGGATGTAGCCGAACAGGGTGAAGACGATCAGCAGCACCATCATGAACGGCTCGGTGCTGGTCGAGTATACGCCCACGGCGCAGAACAGCAGGATCGCCGGATACAGGAACCGGTAAGGCACCGAAAGCAGCCTGACCCAGATGCCCAGCAGCGGCAGGTTGAGGATGACCAGCATCAGGTTGCCGATCCACATCGACGCGATCATGCCCCAGAACAGCTCGGGGCGCGCGGTCATCACAGCCGAGCCCGGCTGTATGCCCTGGATGATCATCGCGCCCATCATGATCGCCATGACCGGGTTTGACGGAATACCTAGCGTCAAAAGCGGAATGAAGGAGGTCTGCGCAGCGGCATTGTTCGCCGACTCCGGACCGGCCACGCCCTCGATCGCACCATTTCCGAAGACATGGGGCCGCTTCGTCAGCTTCTTCTCGACCGTGTAGCTGGCAAAGGATGCAAGCACTGCACCGCCGCCCGGCAGGATGCCGAGGATGGAGCCGATACCGGTTCCGCGCAGGGCCGCGGGCCAAGCGAGACGAAACTCCTCCTTCGTCGGCCAAAGATCCCGCAAGCGCGTCGAAATGGTGTCGCGCGCAGATGGCGGATTTTCGAGGTTGCGGATGATCTCGACGATGCCGAAGAGGCCAAGCACGAGCGGCAGGAAGTCGATGCCTTCCCAAAGGSCGCCAATACCGAAGGTGTAGCGAGTGTGCCCGGTCGCGAGGTCCGTGCCGACGAGGCCGAGCAGCAGGCCCACCAGCACCATCGTGATGGCCTTGAGCACTGAGCCGTGCGCCAGCACGACCGCCATGACGAGGCCCAGCACCATCAGTGAGAAGTAGTCCGGCGAGGTAAACTGCTGCGCGATTGCGGCGAGCGGCGGTCCGAACGCCGCGATGAAGATCGTTCCGACGCAGCCGGCGAAGAACGAGCCGCAGGCGGCCGTGGCAAGGGCGGCACCAGCGCGGCCGCGCTTCGCCATCTGGTGGCCCTCGATGCATGTGACGACCGAGGACGCTTCGCCCGGCATGTTGACCAGGATCGATGTGGTCGACCCGCCATACTGCGCTCCGTAGTAGATGCCGGCGAGCATGATGAGGCCGGTAAGCGGGTCGAGACCAAAGGTCACCGGCAGCAGCAGCGCAAGCGTCGGGATGGGGCCAATGCCCGGCAAGACACCAATGAGGGTGCCGAGAAAGACGCCAATGAGGCAGAAAAGCAGGTTCTGGAGCGACGCAGCCGCAACGAAGCCTGTGGCGAGATGCTCAATGACTTCCATAGCCTAGCTCTTCCACCACAGCGGCATAGGCTGGTTCAGCCCATACACAAAGACCAGCACCATGAATGCGGAAACGGCTATCGCGAAGACGATCGTCTCGACGATGTTGACCTTCTCGTACCGGGCATAGGCGGCAATGCCGACCATCAGGAAGGACGAGATGATGACGCCGAGCTGTGCGATCAGGAAACCGAACGCAGCCAGCGCCAGGACCAGCATCAGAATGGGGCGAAGGCGGAACTTCTCCATCGCCGGCCCGTCGACCCTGAAGGCTCGAACCGTCACGATTAGTCCCATGCAGATGATCATGTAGGAAATGATCACTGGGAAGTAGCCGGGGCCCATCCGGCGCGCGCTGCCAAATGCAAGATCCTGGCCGAAATACACTCCCGCCAGACCGATCAGCACGAACAAGACGCCCGCGCCCAGATCCTGCGGGCTTCTAACCTTCAGCATCCATTCTCCTCCCGGCCACATCCCCTCCGCGGCCGTTTTTCACCCAGTATCAAGCCCGACAACCCTGAGCTTCGGGCCTGGCGCCAATCCGGTTTGACTCTGTCAAAGACGTCGTTCGGTCAGCCTCCCCCAACCGACAACCTCTTCCGCCCGTGCTCTTCCGGCCTCCCCCGCCGGATGATACGGAGTCCTTATATCAGGCAACCATACATCTGCTGTCAATTACAATCTGCCGCAGCGGAAGGAGCTACCTCGTCTGATTAAAACAAACGGCATTATACGCTGTCAAAACCGGTTGACACTGCTCGACCTCCGCCAGATAGTCCGACCGAATATGAGGCTACCTGATATGAAGATCGCCATCATCGGAGGAGGAATTGGCGGCCTGACTGCAGCCCTCGCGCTGTTGCGGCAGGGGTTTGAGGTCACCGTCTTTGAGCAGGCCCCTGAACTGCGGGAGGTCGGCGCGGGCGTTCAGGTCAGCGCCAACGGCACGCGCATCCTGTTTGCGCTGGGGCTCCAAGAGGCGATCATGTCCGTGGCTTGCGAGGCCGGTGGCAAGGAAATCCGGCTGTGGAATACCGGGCAGACCTGGAAGCTCTTCGACCTTGGTCCGCAGTCCGTCGCACGCTACGGCTTTCCCTACATCACCATCCACCGCAACGACCTTCATCAGGTGCTCGCAGCCGGAATTCGGCGCATCGCGCCGGATGCGATTAAGCTTGGCATGCGTTGCGAAGGCATCGACCAGACGGCCAAGGGTGTGAGCATACGCTTCACGGACGGGGCCACCGTATCTGCAGACATTGCAATTGGAGCAGACGGAGTCCATTCGGCGGTCCGCGACGCGCTATTCGGCGCCGACAAGCCGAAGTTCACCGGAATCGTTGCCTGGCGCGGGGTGATCCCCGCCGAGCGTCTGCCCAAACACCTGCTGCGCCCCGTAGGCACCAACTGGATCGGGCCCGGCGGCCACGTCATCCACTATCTCCTCCGGCGCGGCGAGCTGATGAATTACGTCTCGGTTGTGGAGCGCTCCGACTGGCAGGTGGAGTCCTGGTCTGTGGCTGGCACCGTTGATGAGTGCCTCGCCGATTACCAGGGCTGGAACGAGGATGTGCACACGCTCATCAAGAGCATGGACACCCCGTACAAGTGGGCGTTGATGCTGCGCCAGCCGATGGAGCAATGGACTCGCGGGCGCATTACGCTGCTAGGCGACGCATGCCACCCTACCCTGCCTTTCCTCGCTCAAGGAGCGGTCATGGCTATCGAGGACGGCTTTGTCCTGGGCAGAGCCCTCGCGAAATATCGCGATGCCCCGGAAGCCGGACTGCTCGCCTATGAGAACACCCGACGGGAGCGAACCACACGGATCGTACGCGGAGCAGAGAACAATCTCGGGCGCTTCCACAACCCCGCCCTCGCTCATGCGGATACGGCGGAGGCCTATGTGAACGCCGAATGGGAGGAATCCAAGGTAAAGGAGCGCTACGAGTGGCTCTTCACCTACGATGCCACCTCTGTTCCGCTCCGGCCGGCCACAGTTTCTGCCCAGGCTTCGTGATGCCTCGCGCCACGCGTCAGCCCCGCCGCATCCAGTCGATCGAAGTCGGATTTCGCCTGATCCACGTGCTCGAGGCGGCGGGTGGCAAACTGTCGCTGAGCAAGATCGCGGAGCTGGCCGGCATGCCCGCCAGCAAGGCCCATCTCTACATGGCAAGCTTCATGCAGCTCGGACTCGTGGAGCAGGACCCGACGACGATGCGCTACGGGCTTGGTCCCTACGCACTGCAGCTCGGCGCAGCCGCCATGCGTCAGATCGATGTGGCGCAGGTGTCGAGGGACGCGCTCAACTCGCTGCAGACCGCGACCGGACATCTGGTATTCCTGTCGATCTGGAGCAATCGCGGGCCTGTCATCATCTCCAAGGTCGACTCGACGGTGGAGGTACTCGTGTCGGTGCGTGTCGGGCACGTTCTGCCGCTCTATCGGGCCGCGACCGGTCGCGTCTTTCTCGCCTACAAGTCACGCGCGGCAATCCAGCACATCGAGCAGTTCGAAACGGAGACGGACCAGGCCACGAAGGAGCGGGCCCAACAGAGCCTCGACCTGATCCGCCAGCGCCAGCTCGCCTTCTCCGACAGCCAGATCAACATTGGCTTTGCCTCGATCTCTGCGCCGATCTTTGACTACGCAGGCGAGATTGCCGCCGCGGTCACCGTTCTCGGCATGAAAAACGACATCAATCTGGACCCCTTGGGTCCAACTGCGCGGCTCGTCAGCGCGGCCGCGACAAGCATCTCCCTTCGGCTCGCCTGCCCGCCTGAACTGCTGCGGACTGATTTCGACGCAACCGAAGGATTGTTACCGATAAACGAAGGAAGAACGCGATGACGCAATGGCTGCGGCTCACCGCCTCGGATGGTCACGAATTTGGGGCATTTCTCGCCCGCCCTGCAGGTGCGCCGAAGGGAGGCATCGTCGTTCTGCAGGAGATCTTCGGCGTCAACGAGCACATCCGCAGCGTCTGCACCAAGTTCGCGGCGGAAGGCTATGTCGCCCTGGCGCCGGCTCTGTTCGACCGCTTCCTGCAAAACTTCGAATCCGGCTACTCGCCCGAGGAGGTTCAGGCTGCTCTCGGCTACATGAAGTCGCTCGACTGGGAGAAGCTTGTGCTCGACAGCCGGGCCGCAGTTGAACGGCTGAAGGAGGAGAAACTGCCGGTCTCGATCGTTGGCTTCTGCCTCGGCGGATCGCTCGCCTTCGACATCGCCACCCGCTTCGACGACCTCGACTGCATTGTCAGCTACTATGGCGGCCGCATCGCGGGCTTCGCCGACAAGAAGCCTAACTGCCCGATCCTGCTGCACTATGGCGAAACCGATGCTTCAATCCCGCTTTCGAGCGTCGAGGAAGTACGGGCAAAACAGCCTCAGGCGGAGATCCATCTCTATCCCGCCGGTCATGGCTTCAATCGCGGCGCGCCCGGAACTGCGGATGGCGAACAGGCCGCCATCGCGTGGAAGCGCACGATCGAGTTTCTGGAAAAGGCACGGAACTCGAACTGATGGCAGACCCCGCCACTTCCTGGGAACGCGTTCCGCTGATCGTGTCCTTCCCGGACACGGCGAAGTTCAGCGAAACCTACGGTTTTGCCGGCAACTCCGGGATGATCAACCTGGAGGGTCAACTGCTGCGGCCCGTCGGAAGACCATCGAAGACGGTCTACGTCTTCATGCATCCGACCTCGACGCTTCAGTTGCTTCCAATGCCGACGGCGCTGGCGGATCAGGGGCTGCACGTCCTGTGCGCGGCGAGCCGCTACCCCAAGAACGACACGGCCCTCATCATGGAGAAGGTCGCCATCGACCTCGGCCAGTGGCTGCGATACGCGCGGGAGAGGCTCGGATACGAGAAGGTCGTCCTCGTCGGCTGGTCGGGCGGCGGATCGCTGTCGCTGTTCTATCAGGCGCAGGCCGAGAACCCGACCGTAACGCACACCCCGGCTGGCGATGAGGTGAACCTCGTTGAAGCAGGTCTTCAGCCGGCTGACGGCGTGATCTTCATTGCGGCGCATCTGTCGCGGGCCGAGACGCTCACGGAGTGGCTCGATCCCTCGGTCATCCATGAGCTCGACCCCGACAATCGCGACCTCTCGCTTGATATCTATTCGCCGGACTGCCCTGCGCAGCCGCCCTACACGATAGAGTTCGTGGAGCGTTTCCGGGCCGCGCAGATTGCCCGCAACCGCCGTATCACCACATGGTGCCAGGACATGCTGGAACGGCTGCGCAAGCGGCGCGGACCGGAGCAGGAACGCGCTTTCGTCGTCCACCGTACCATGTGCGACGTCCGCTGGTTCGATACCTCGATCGATCCCAACGACCGCAAGCCGGGCTGGAGCTACATGGGCGATCCGCGCACCGTCAATGTCGGCCCGGTCGGACTGGCAAGGTTCACGACACTGCGCTCGTGGCTAAGCCAGTGGAGCTATGACCTGTCGAACGCGAAGGGCCCGATGAATGCGCGGCTGATCAAGCGTACGCCTGTCCTCCAGATCGAGAACAATGCCGATGAAGCGGTCCCGGCAACGCACAACCCGATCATCGCCGAAGCGCTTGCCACGCCGGACAAGGAGTACCTGCGAATACCCGGAGCGACACACTACTATCTCGGACAGCCGGAGCTGCTGCGGGTCTGTCTGGACCGGGTCACTGACTGGAGCAGACGTCACGCCTTGCTGAGCGAGTGAAACGGCCGCTGCGGGAGGCAGCGGCCGCTGGGAGGAACGACATGCAAATCGGCTGGCTACGATGCCTTGCGGGCAGCGATCAGTTTTGCCTTCTTCTCCGTCCAATCCGCGAGAGTGGCATGGGCCTCGCTGGCTGCCTTTTCGAGGTAGCCCGGCTCCTCCGTGCGCGCCGTCACCTCAAGACGAAGACCGTTGGGGTCGAAGAAGTAGATCGACTGGATAAAGTCGTGGTCGACAATGTCGGTGGTTTGCACGCCGGCGTCCTGAAGGCGCTGCCGCAGCTGAAGCACTTCCTCGACCGATTCAACCTCCATCGCGAAGTGCATGACCCACGCCGGTGTGTTCGGCGAGGGCAGCGGCATTTGGTTCTCACCAAGGTCGAAGAACGCCATATAGGAGCCGTCGCCCATCTCGAAGAAGAAGTGCGCGTAGGGCTTTTCCTCGCCCGTGCTCGGCACGCGTTCGGCCGTCATGCAGTTGACCAGCGGCAGGCCAAGAATGTCCTCGTAGAACTTGCGCGTCTCCTCGCCGTCCCTGCATGGGAACGAGAAGTGGTACATCCCCTTGATCGTTGGAGCGGGAACCATCTGCCATCCTCCTTCTGGCTGTTCAGATCTGGCTCGAGGCTACTCCAGCCTGCGGCCGTCTGTGTCCCCCCGGCTGGAGGACAGCGCCATGTCTGATCTGCAGTTCATCGAGGCGGAGGCAGCAGCGATTGCGGCGATTGGCGAGCCATCGTTCCCGGAACGGCTGCTGGACCTCCTGCGCCGGCTCTTGCGCGCCGATCTGTGTTCGGCTTTCGAAGCGTCCGAAGACGGCAATCTGACGTTTCTGTTTGCCGCCGGAGAACATCCCCACATCAGGGGCTTCGCCGAGGCCGCTTCCCTCGCTTATGCGCGCAGCTTTTGGCAGCGTGACCGGACGACGCGCCAGGCACTCTCCTCGCCGCCCGGCAGCATCCAGACGGTGAGGCAGGCATGGAACGGCATCATCGACCCCGATTACCGCCGGATCTGCTACGAACGCGGCGGTATCGTCGAACGCCTGACCCTTTACGCGCCCGGCAAGCCAACGGTCTTCGCCAGCACCTACCGGACGAAGGAGAGCGGGCATTCCACCGCTGCCGAACTTGAGAAGCTCGAACGGGCGTCCGCGCTGATCATGGCGCTGGTCTGCAAGCATGCAGCCATGCTTCGTCGCCAGGCGCTCCATCAGGCTCCCTCGTTAAGGGACCTGTCGCGCCTTCTGATGAACCGTGAACACGCGCTCAGCGCACGAGAGGCTGACGTCGTCGCCAGCCTGCTGCTTGGAAAGTCGCAGACTGAAATCGCCGAGGAGGCCGGGGTCGCGCTCAGCAGCGTCGTCACCTACCGGCGGCGCGCCTATCGCAAGCTTGGCGTTTCCACCCGGCGCGACCTCCAGAAATTCCTGGGCGCGCCGGGCTCATTCAAACTCTGATCATCAACAGGACGGGGAACAAGATGGACCTTACCGGAAAAACCGCAATCGTGACGGGTGCCAGCACAGGCATCGGCAAGGAGATCGCCAGGGCCTATGCGCGTGCCGGGGCACGAACGGTTCTTGCGGCGCGCAGCGCCGACAAGCTCGAGGCGCTGGCGGAGGATATTCGCGCATCGGGCGGCGAAGCTCTGCCGGTGCCGACTGATGTAACGAACGAGGAACAGGTCGAAGCCCTGTTCGGGAAGTGTCTGTCGGCCTACGGCGAGCCGCACATCCTCGTCAACAACGCGGGCATTGCCGATCACACGCCGACGGACCAGCTCACCAAGGCGCGGTGGGACGAGATCATTGCCATCAACATGACCTCCGTCTTCCTCTGCAGCCGAGCAGCGTTTCGCCTCATGAAGGCGGGCGGCAAAGGTGGCAGGATCGTCAACATCGGCAGCATCTCGGCCAAGGTGCCGCGCCAGAACACGCTGGGTTACACGGCCAGCAAGTTCGCCCTTGAGGGCATGACCCGTTCGCTGGCGCTGGATGGTCGTGAGTTTGGCATCGCGGTCTCGATGCTCCATCCGGGTTCGACCGTCAGCGATCTGGTTCCCGGCGTCACCAATGTCCCGCGGCCGAACACGATGAGCCCCGAGGATGTGGCGCGCCTCGCACTGCTGATGGTCACCCTGCCAGCCGACGTGAACCTGTTCGAATCCACGATCCTGCCGGTCGGCATGCCCTTCCTCGGACGCGGTTAAACGGGATGCAGCAACAACTAATAGAGCAATAGTCATATCAGGTTGACGAATATATGGGAGCCTGATAAATCGGCCGAAACAAGGGAGTTTCGAGCCATGTCAAACGCACAAGACTCGTCCGCGTCTGCGAACAAGCCTGCCTGGGGGGAGAACGTTGTTGTCGACTTTGAAGACGGCATCGCCTGGGTGACGCTCAATCGTCCGACGCGCCGGAACGCAATCAATCCCGGCATCGTCTGGGAGATGAACGCGATCATGGACGCACTGGAAGAAGACGATCGCTGCAAGGTGATGGTCGTCACGGGCGCCGGCGAGTCTTTCTCCGCGGGTATGGATCTCAAGGAATACTTCCGTGCCACGGACAAGGTTCCGCCGATCCAGCGCGAGCGCCTGTTCCGCGCCAACGCTGCCTGGCAGTGGCGCCGCATGATGCACTATCCGAAACCGACCATCTCGATGGTCAACGGCTGGTGCTTTGGCGGCGCCTTCCAGTTCCTGGTCGGCTCCGATCTCGCCATCGCGTCCGAGGATGCCGTCTTCGGTCTCTCGGAGATCAACTGGGGCATCATCCCGGCAGGTATCGTGACCAAGGCGGTTCTGGAAGTCATGAGCTTCCGCGACGCCATGTACTACATCATGACCGGCGAGACCTTCACCGGAAAGCAGGCGGCCGAATTCAAGCTCGTGAATAAGGCCGTGCCTGCGGCTCAGCTGAAGGATGCGACCCGCGAGCTCGCGAAGACGCTGATGGCGAAGAATCCCTTCGTGCTTCGCCAGGCGAAGACGGCTTGCCGTTTCACCCGCGATCTCACCTGGGACCAGGCCGCCGAATACCTCATGGCGAAGTCGGACCAGACCGAGCTGCGCGATCCGGAGAATGGCCGCAACGTCGGCATGAGCCAGTTCCTCGACAAGAAGTCGTTCCGTCCGGGACTGGAGGCATATGACCGTGGCTGATGCCAATGTTGCCCGGCTTCTGAAGCCGCGTTCCATTGCCATAGTCGGGGCTCAGCCCGAACGCACATCGATCGGGGGCGGCGTTCTCGGCAATTTGGAGGATTTCGGCTACGAGGGGGAAATTCACCTCGTCAGCCGGTCCAAGGATGAAATCCGCGGCCGGCCCTGCGTCAAGACCATCGGCGATCTGCCGAAGGGGATCGATGTTGCCGTCCTGATCGTGCCGCAGGTGGCAATCATGGACTCGGTGCGGGCCTGCATCGAGCGCGAAATTGCCGCCGTCGTCGTCTACACCTCTGGCTTCGCCGAGGCCGGCGACGAAGGACGCAGGCAGCAGGAAGAATTGTCTGCGATCTGCCGGGAAAACGGCATCGCCCTCCTCGGGCCCAATTGCATGGGCTACACCAACTATGTCGACGGCATTCCGCTCACCTTTGAGCCGGTAGAGGTCGCGGGGGTGAAGGAAGGCAGCAAGCGCGTCGCGATCATCGCGCAGAGCGGCGCCACTGCCGCCAACATGCGCTTTGCGATGCATGCCCGCGCCATCGACGTCTCCTATGTGATCGCCACTGGAAACGAAGCGACACTGGGGGCCGAACACTTTGTCGACTTCCTGCTTGATGACGAGCAGAACGCCGTCATTGGTGTCTATGTCGAGCAGATCCGCAATCCGGGACTGTTCATCGCGGCGGCGCGAAAGGCCCGCAGCAAGGGCGTGCCGATCGTCCTCTTGCACCCCGGTTCGAGTGAACGCGGCCGCGCCGCGGCGCAGTCCCACACCGGGGCACTGGCCGGCGACCATGCCGTGATGCAGACGATCCTGCGCAACGAGGCTGTGGCTCTCGTCGATACGATGGACGAGCTTTTCGACGTTCTGGCCATCCTTGCACGTTTCCCGACGCCGCCAGCGGGCGGTGCCGGCATCGTCACCAACTCGGGCGCGATCCGGGGGCTCTGCTTCGACTTCGCTGAGAAGGTCGGGCTGGAGCTCGTGCAGCTTTCTCCCGAGATCAAGGCCGAGATGGAGACGCTGGTGCCGCCTTATGTGCATGTCGACAACCCGTTCGACATCGGCACCACCGGCTTTGCCAATCCGGCGATCTACGGCACCTCGGTCGAGGTGCTGCTCAAGCAGCAGGATATTGGGCTGACGCTGCTGTCCTACGCGGGCGGCTCGCCGAAAATGCAGCTCGCCAAGTCCGACGCGATCATCCCGGTCTACAAGCGCGCCGACAAGCCGGTCATCCTCAACATCATTGGTGACGACTATCCGCTCGACGAACAGTTCATGAAGGACGTCCGCGAGAGCGGCATTCCCTTCTTCCGGTCGCCTGAGCGGGCGATGCGCGCCATGGCTGCTGTCGCGAGCTACGCGGATGCGCTCGCCGCCCTGAAGCAAAGCGCGCCGGCTCCGGCGGCGTCGGTTCGGGTCGAAGGCAGCGGCGTCATACCCGAATATGCCGGCAAAAAGGTTCTCGCTGACCTTGGCCTGCGCGTGCCACGCGGAGCGATGGCGGGCGATGTCGAGGAGGCCGCAAGGATCGCCTCGGAAATCGGCTACCCCGTCGTGATCAAGGCACAGGCTGCCGCGCTTTCACACAAGAGCGACGTCGGCGGCGTCATCATCAACATCGCTGACGAGCAGGCACTGCGCGCAGCCTGGGAGAAGCTGCACGCACAGGTCATGTCCACAAAGCCGGGTCTTTCCCTCGACGGCGTGCTGGTGGAGGAAATGGCGAAGCCCGGCCTTGAAATGGTTGTGGGTGCGCGTCGTGATCCGCAATGGGGACCGGTTGTGCTGGTTGGTCTCGGCGGCGTGTGGATCGAGGCTCTTGCCGACGCCCGGCTGCTTCCGGCCACTGCAAGCCGCAGCCAGGTCCTCGCGGAACTGCGAAAGCTCAAGGCTGCGAAGCTGCTTGGCCCGTTCCGCGGGCAGGCCGCGCGCGATGTGGCGGCCGTGGCCGACGCCGTCGTCCGGCTGGGTGCACTCATGCTGTCGGATTCGGCGATTGCCGAGGTGGACATCAACCCGCTCATCGTCGGCCCGGAAGGCGAAGGCGCAATCGCCTTGGATGCCTTGTTCGTAAAGGACTGAATTGCGGCGCCTTGCGCGCCGGGGGRGGAGCCATGACAAAGGACGAGCGCTATCCTGCGCCACAGCTTTTCATCGACGGACACTGGATCGATGCCGGCTCCCGGCATCTTGAAGATGTCCTGAACCCGGCGACAGGCGACGTTCTTTCGCAGGTCCCGCACGCCACGGCCGACGACATCAACGCGGCTGCGGAAGCGGCGGGACGTACCTTCACATCCTGGAGGGCCCTCCCCGCCTATGAGCGGGCGAAGATCCTTCGCAAGGCCGCAGACCTGATGCGGGAGCGCTGCGAGCAGATCGCGGTGGCGATGGTTCTTGAGCAGGGCAAGCCCCTCGCCGAGGCCCGCATGGAGGTAATGGCGGCGGCGGACATCTTCGACTGGACGGCTGACGAAGGACGCCGCATCTACGGCCGCGTCGTTCCCTCACGGATTCCGGGCGTGCAGTGGACGGTGACACGAGAGGCCGTCGGACCGGTTGCGGCCTTCACGCCCTGGAATGTGCCCGTCGTAATCCCGGCCCGAAAGATCTCGGCAGCTCTCGGCGTGGGCTGCACCATGGTCATCAAGCCCTCCGAGGAAACGCCCGCATCCGTGCTGGCGATTGCCCGGGCGCTGGACGACGCGGGATTGCCGAGGGGCGTTCTCAACGTCGTCTACGGCGTGCCGGCGCAAGTATCCGAACAGCTGATCTTCCATCCGCAGATCCGCAAGATCACCTTCACCGGCTCAACCGTGGTGGGCAAGCAGCTCGCCGCAATGGCAGCGCAGGCGGGCGTCAAGCGCACGACGATGGAACTCGGCGGGCACGCGCCCGTGCTGGTCTTCGACGATGCTGATCTCGACCAAGCCGTGCAATCGATGGTCGCCTTCAAGTATCGCAACGCCGGCCAGGTCTGCATCGCGCCCACCCGCTTCTATGTCCATGAGAGCATTCACGACCGGTTCGTCGACAGCTTCGCGGAAGCCGCCAGGGCGATCCGCATCGGGGACGGCCTGGACCCGGAAACGCGCATGGGTCCGCTGGCCAATCCGCGCCGTGTCGCCGCAATGGATGCCTTCGTCGCCGACGCGCTCGATCAGGGCGCAACGCTCAAGGCGGGTGGACAGCGCGGCCACAACCGCGGCTTCTTCTTYSAGCCGACGGTCCTTGCGAACGTGCCTGCAACCGCGCGCGCAATGAACGAAGAGCCGTTCGGACCGCTTGCCATCACCGCCCCCTTCTCGACCTTCGACGAAGCCCTCGAGCAGGCCAACCGCCTGCCATACGGACTGGCGGCCTATGCCTTCACCCGCTCGACGAAGACGGCGTCGATGCTGGGCGAAGCGCTGGAAACGGGCATGCTCGGTCTGAACAACAGCTTCATAAGCATGCCGGAAACGCCGTTCGGCGGCGTCAAGCAGAGTGGGTACGGCAGCGAAGGCGGCACCGAAGGCATGGACGCCTATCTCACCACGAAATTCATCAGCCAGATGTGAGTTTGCAGATGACCTCCGAAACTCCCGCCAAGCCCGAGCCCTGGGGCAACAACGTGCTCGTGGAATTCGAGGACGGCATCGCCTGGGTGAAGCTCAACCGCCCGGAAAAGCGGAACGCGATGAGCGTTGCGCTTGCCGAAGAGATGAACAAGGTCCTCGACGTGCTCGAGATCGATGACCGCTGCGGCGTCATCGTCCTTACCGGCGTGGGCGAAGCCTTCTCGGCCGGAATGGATCTCAAGGACTTCTTCCGCGTAACCGACGGCGTTTCCGATGTCGAGCGCATGCGCGCCTACCGCTCGACACGCGCCTGGCAGTGGCGGACGCTGATGCACTACTCCAAGCCGACCATCGCGATGGTGAACGGTTGGTGCTTCGGCGGCGCCTTCACGCCACTGATCTGCTGCGATCTGGCGATCGCGTCCGAGGACGCGGTCTTCGGGCTCTCGGAAATCAACTGGGGTGTCATCCCCGGCGGTGTCGTCTCCAAGGCGGTGTCGACGCTCCTGAACGACCGCAAGGCTCTCTACTACATCATGACCGGCGAGCAGTTCGACGGCAAAGTGGCCGAACAGCTCGGACTTGTGAACGAAGCGGTGCCGGCCGATCGCCTGCGCGAGCGCACGGTCGAGCTCTGCAAGGTTCTCCTTGCCAAGAACCCGACGGTCCTGCGCCAGGCCCGCATGGCCTACAAATATGTGCGCGAAATGACCTGGGAGGAGTCGGCCGAGTACCTCACCGCCAAGGCTGACCAGACGACCTTCGTCGATCCCGAACGCGGTCGCGAAAAGGGCTTGTCGCAGTTCCTCGACCAGAAGACGTTCAAACCCGGCCACGGGACCTACAACCGATAAGGCTGAGGCAGTCGTCGTGGATCTGAACTACAGCCCGGAACAGGCGATGCTGCGCGACAGCGCGCGTCGCTTTCTCTCGGAAAAACATGGGCTCGAGCAGCGGCGCAAGCGGGCCTTCGATTCCGCTCCCATCGATGAATCCTTATGGTCGAACTTCGCCGAGCTCGGCTGGCTGGGGCTTCCCTTCTCGGAGGACTCCGGGGGCTTTGGCGGTGGCGCGGTCGAAGTGTCGATCCTCGCCGAGGAGTTCGGCCGCGCCAACGTCGTCGAACCCTTTGTGCGGATCGTGGTGCTCGCAGGCGGGCTCGTGGAGCGGCTCGGATCTTCCTGGCAGCGCGAAAATCTGCTCGCTCCGCTCATCTCGGGGACGAGTACCCTCGTACTGGCGCATTTGGAAAATGGCGCACGCGGGCGCCTCGATCACGTCGAAACGACCGCCCGGAAGGATGGCAACGGGTACCGGATCACCGGCGACAAGATCCTTGTCTACGCAGCGTCCGCAGCGAGCACCATCCTGGTGACTGCACGCGTCGAGAACGAGGAAGGCATCGCCTTGTTCGCGGTGCCGCGCGAAGTTGAGGGCCTGACGCTCACGACCTGCCGGACCGTCGACGGCTGCGAGGCCGCAGACATCCATTTCGACAACCTCCGCGCCGAAGAAGATGCACGCCTAGGAAGTGGCGACGTGCTCTCAACGCTCGAGGAGTTTCACGACCGTGCAGTCGCCGCGATGTGCGCGGATGCCGTCGGCGTTATGGATGCGATGCTCGCCACCACGATCGACTACCTGAAGCAGCGCGTGCAGTTCGGCAAGCCGCTTGCGTCGTTCCAGGCCTTGCAGCACCGAGTTGCCGAAATGGCGGTGAAATGTGAAGAAGCCCGCGCCTCAGCCCTGCTCGCCACGCTGAGCGTCGACGCTCCGAGAGTCCAGCGCATTCGCGGCGTGTCCGGGGCCAAGGCAAAGATCGGCAAGCTGGCGCGGCTGGTTGCGCACGAAGCGATCCAGCTGCACGGCGCGATCGGCTACTCCGAGGAGATGCCACTGGGCGGCTGGTTCAGGAGGCTTTACGCCTTCGAGAACAGCTTCGGCAGCACGACGGACCACGTCCAGCGCTATGCCTCGATCGTACTTGAGCCGGAAATCCTGAACGGCAACCTGCTGCGCGATCCGGAGTTTGCGTGATGGATCTTTACCTGAGCGAAGAGGAAGTTGCATTCCGCGAAGAGGTTCGCGCCTTTCTCGCCTCCGCGCTGACGCCCGAACTGAAGCGCGCCGAACGGCTCAATCCGAGCTTTCTCGGCGATCCAGAATACTACCTCGAGTGGCAGGAGAAGGTGCGCGAGCGGGGCTGGGTTGCGCCTTCCTGGCCAAAGGAATACGGCGGCACCGGCTGGACGCTGACCCAGCGCTACATTTTCGATCAGGAATGCGAACGCGCCGGAGAGCCGCGCTTCCGCGGCGCGAGCTTCAAGATGATCGCGCCGGTGTTGCTGCGCTTCGGCACCGACGAGCAGAAGTCGAAATACCTGCCGCGCATCCTGTCAGGCGAAGACCTCTGGGCGCAGGGCTACTCCGAACCCAATTCCGGTTCAGACCTCGCCAGCCTAAAGACGAAAGCCGTACGCGACGGCGACCACTACATCGTCACCGGCAGCAAGATCTGGTCGACGCAGGCGCATCGCTGCAATCGGATGTTCGCCCTCGTTCGCACCGATGATACCGGCAAGAAGCAGGAAGGCATCACGTTCCTGCTGATCGACCTCAAGGCGCCCGGCGTCGAGATCCGCCCGATCCTCTCGATCGACGGCACCCACGAATTCAACCAGACCTTCTTCGACGACGTCCACGTTCCCGTTTCCGACCGTGTCGGTGAGGAAGGCGATGGATGGAACATCGCAAAATACCTGCTGGAATTCGAGCGCGGCGGCGCCTTCGCTGGCGGCACGCTGCGAGCCCACTTCGCTAAACTGGTCAAGATTGCGCAAGAGCCAGGACCTGACGGTCGCCGAGCCGTCGATGACCCGTTGTTCATGGCCCGGCTGACCGAAATCGCGATGGACATCGACGCCAACGACATGATCGAGCTGACGGTAATGTCGAAGGTACAGAGCGGCGGTAATCCCGGCGCCGTTCCCTCCTCCGTCATGAAGATCGAGCGCAGCCGCATTCGCCAGCAGATCTCCGAACTCGCGGCGTCGATACTCGGGCCCGATGCGATCCGCTGGGAGCCGCACCGCCCGCTGCACGACCTTCCCGAAGAACCCGAGATCAACGAACTGCGCAAAGTTGCCCCGGCAGCTTACTTCAACTCCCGCTCGCAGAGCATTTTCGGCGGCACCAACGAGATCCAGCTCGAGATAATCGCCCGCGCGCTGCTCGGCTAAGCCCTCCAGGAAAGGAACCCCATGGACAGCCCTCTTCTCTCTTTCGGCACCGAACTCTGGCGCGGGGGTGTGAACGCCTGGGAGTGCGACGAGATGGGTCACATGAACACGCGCTTTTATCTGGCGCGCTGTATGGAGGCGGTCGCGGTCCTGTTCGCAAAGGCGGGCATTCCGCGCGCGGTAGCTTCCGCTCTTGTTCGCCCGGAAGAAACGCACATCAGGTTCCATCGCGAAGCCCATGCCGCAAACTCGCTTCACATTACCGGCGGGTTCTCTCGCATCGGCGATGACGATGCAGACGCGGTGTTCCTGCTCCATCACAGTCTCACCGGCGTCCTTGCCGCCAGCTTCCGGATGCGTCTGCAGAGCCTCGATGGCAACGGAAGCAGGCAAGAGTGGCCAGCCGAGTTTGTGAGGCTGGCTTCCGCGCTGCAGGTGGAGGTGCCGAAGGAAGCGCAGGCGCGCAGCACCGGACATGAGCCCATCTCCGGAGCTCCGCGGGATCTATCCGCGCACACCCGCATCATGCTTGGCAGCCTCACGGGGAGCGACTGCGGTCCCGACGGGCGGATGCTGCCGCTGAAGTTCCTGGGAGCAGCCGCTGATGGCGTGCGGCGCCTGACCGCGCCGCTGCGCGAAATCGTCGTCCAGCACGCCGAGACGCCGCCGAAGAATTTTGGCGGCGCGGTCCTCGAATTCAGGCTCGTTCACTTTGACTGGCCTCAACTGGGAGACTGCATCGAGATACGCTCGGCGTTCAAGGGAGCGGATTCCCGGGTAATGCGGCTCGAGCACTGGCTGCTTGATGCACTGGACGGCAGACCCCTCGGCTATCAGGAGGTCGTTGCCATCGTGTTCGACATCGACCAGCGCAAGATCGTGGGGATCACGGAAGCCGCCAAAGCGGAGCTCGATGCCCTGGTCGTTGCCTAGCGGGGCTGCTACCTGAAACGCTCGGCGGTCGCGACACAGTTCATCAGTGCCGCAAGCTCCTTGCGGGATGCAAAGGAAGTCTCCGGGCTGGTCCGGAGAAACGCCTTCACCGCGCGCAGAACCGGCATCGAGTTGCCGGCAAGCTGCCCGATGATCCGATCGGTCTCCGGCTCGAGCTTGTCGTCCGGAACCACGAGGCCGATCAGCCCGAGCACTTTTGCTTCATGTGCAGCCACTGCACCGCGGGTCAGGACAAGCCGCGACAGCGCCGCCCGCGGGATGCGGTCTGCCAGCGCGCTCATCACCAGGGTCGGAGCGATGTCGTGGTTCATCTCCGGCACCTGAAAGCTGGCGCTCTCAGCGGCAATCGCGACATCCGCGAGGGCGGCTATCGCGCAGCCGACACCGGCCGCGCGGCCCTGCACCCTCGCCACCACGGGGACCGGTACGCTGCGCAGCGCCTCGTAGAAGTCGAGTACCGGATCCGAAACCGCGAGCCGAAGATCGAGGGCTGTAGCCCGGCTTCCCGCCTTTGGCATCGCGCCGCTGCGCCCCGTGCAGAAGTTCTCGCCTGCCGCCTCGAGCAGGACGACGCGGGTTTCCGCATCCATCGATAACAGGGCCTGCTGTATTGCACTGGCCATCTCCGCGGTAAGCGCGTTACCTTGGTCCGGCCGCTTCAGCGTGACCACGAGCACGCGCTCGCTGGTTTTCGAGATTCGGACGTCTTCGGTCCTCAATGTTTCCCCTCCCGTTGAGCTTTCGCGTCCATTATCGCCTCCCAGATACGCATCGGCGTTGCCGGCATCTCGATGTGGCGAACTCCAAGATGCGCAAGCGCGTCGACGATCGCGTTGATGGTCACGGCGAGCGCCGGCGTGGTGCCTCCCTCGCCGCCCGGCCGGAAACCGAGCGGATGCTTGTTGGACGGTACTTCGCTGATCTCGGTGGTGAAGAAGGGAAAGTCGCTCGCCCGTGCGACGGCGTAGTCCATCAAGCTCGCCGCAAGCGCCTGCCCCGAAGAGGGGTCGAACCGCGACCATTCCATTAGCGCCTGGCCGGCTCCCTGGACGATCCCGCCATGCGTCTGTCCATCGACGATCATCGGATTGAGTGCCCGCCCGACATCATCGACCGAGGTGTAACGCTCAATCCGCCACTGTCCGGTCTCGGGATCAACCTCGACCTCGCACACCGCTGCGCCATAGGGAAACGCAAGGCCGGGAGTGACGACATCGGCCACGGCGGACAATGTTCGCAACTCGGCCGGCAGATCTGCCAACTCCGTCGCAATTCGGGCGACCTCGAACAAACTCATCGTCCGGTTGGTCCCGGCAATTCGAAACAGCCCGTCTTCGTGCGCCACATCTTCCTCGCAACAGCCCGACGCCTTCGCGACGATCGTCCGTGACCTGGCGATGATCGCGTGCGCCGCCTGCTGAAAGACGATCGAGGCAAAGCGCAGCGACCGGCCGGAGTGCGAGCCGCCACCGGCAACGACAAAATCCGTATCGCCGGTCCGGATTCTGACGTCCGAAAAATCCACGCCCAGCAGCGAGGCCACCAGTTGCGCAAAGGCGGTCTCGTGGCCTTGTCCGGTGTTCTGCGTTCCGACGATCACCTCGACGGTGTGATCCTCGTGACGAACGACGATTTCCGCCCGTTCGCGCGGCACCCCACCGGTGCCTTCGATGTAGTTCGAGAAGCCGATGCCGCGACAGAGCCCGCGTCGCCGCGCCTCCATTCTTCGCGCCTGGAACCCGGCCCAGTCGGCGAGCTCAAGCGCCTTTTCCATTGGCGCCTGATGGTCCCCGTTGTCGTAGGTCACACCAAGGGGATTGCGGTAGGGGTGTGCGTCCGCGGGGATCATGTTGCGCCGGCGCAGCTCGATCCGGTCGAAGCCGAAGTCGCGCGCCGCGATGTCGATCATTCTCTCGATCGCATACATCGCCTCCGGACGTCCGGCGCTTCGATAAGGAATGGTGGGCGGCGTGTTGGTCAGCACCGCTTTCGCCACGACCGACGCGACGGGCACGCGGTAGAGGCTCGTCATCAACTGCGCACCCTTGTTCAACGGTACATAGGAGACCGTGTGGGCGCCGAGATTGCTGGTGTTCACAGAGCGAAAGGCCAGAAAATTGCCTTCCTCGTGCGTATTCCGATGAAGCCGGCCAGCATTCCGATTTGAAGCCGGCCAGTCGATGCTCCCCTGGGTCGTTGTTTTGAATGGCTCCTGTTTGTCGTGCGGTCAAGCGGCGGATGGAGTGTGGCGCTGCTTTCGCAGGCTCTCGCCGCTGAGTTCAATGCGGTAGGCGCTGTGGACGAGGCGATCGAGGATGGCGTCGGCGAGTGTCGGATTGCCGATCATGTCGTACCAATGATCGATGGGCACCTGG